>QYQM01000107.1 GCA_007280905.1 Porphyromonadaceae bacterium
TACCTTCAACCAGGTTGGTCAGGGATTTATTCTCCGTGCCCAGCCACTCCTTCTCCTTCATGATGTCGCTGACCTTCAATAGGCCGGTTCTCTGCAAAGGGTTATTTGCCATTTTTCAATGTCTCCAATTCGTTGGCCAAATCAGATACACGGGAATCCAGGTACTGAACAGCTGAAGCGAGAATGGCGGTGTAATGCTCGTAGTACAATCCAAGCGATCCATCCGGCCGATGCATGACCATTTCAGGCAGGATCTTTTCCATCTCCTGCGCCCCGAATCCAAAATCGCGCTCTCCTTCTTTTTTGCCAGTGAGCCAGGTGAACCAATACGGATTGGTCTTCCGGACAATTCCGATTCCGCAATCCGGGGTCATACGTTCGAAATCCTTTTTCATGCGCATGTCCGACACGGAATTAAAGAAGTACCCATCCCCGGTGGCTTTAACATCTCCGGTAACCTCGATACTGTTTGAGAAATAACCGCAACCGGTTACCGAGAATCCCCCTGATACTGTTTTGGCCCGGGTGGAACCGTTAAACATCATTTCGAACCAGGTATCGGAAGCCAATTTTTGACCTTTGGCGTAAAGCACTCCACCGGTAACGGATTGGAGATATATCATTCCATCGTTAGCGATGACTAAGTTGGCACCATCGGAATAAATCGTTGAAGTATAGGTGCCCCCTATAAAATTGATCCCTTGATATGCTGCAAGTGTTGAATAACCAGCGGAATAAATCGATCCGGAAACGTTTAGTGTGGTAAGAGTTCCAACCGATGTAAGTGAGGAAGAAACTACCGTGGATTTCAACACGGTTCCGGATAGGGTATTGGCATCCGCAGTAACCGTAATAGCAGCAGAACCATCGAAGTTAACTCCGTTTATTGCTCTTGTGGTGGCCAGTTTGGTTGCTGTTGCAGCATTTCCGGTGGTACTTTGATTGAGAGTTGGAACATCATTAACGGTGATGGACCTGAAGCTGGCACCTCCGGCTGAAGCCGAAGGTGCTGCCAGGAAGGTATTCTGGGCACGACTGGTGGATAATCGGGGATACAGGGTATCCAGGAAAGTTTCATCAACTTTCAGGGAGACATCGCCGGTTCCGGCGTCTGCTCCTGATGAAGCATTGATCAGTATACCGGTTGACGCCACAACAACCAGTTTGGTCAACACCGCTGAACCGGCTGTTACTGTGTTAAGATCAGCCCGGCCGATACTGCCGTCTGTTACCTGCGTTCCCCGAATGTTAGTAATGCCCATGAGATTTTACTTTCTGTAAGATGCGCGGACCTTGTCGTTGGTCTGAGGGGTGATCAGCATGGTTACGGTCAGACCGGAAATGGTATAGTCATTACCGGCTCCGGGATCCAAAAGAATTCCGTTCAGGTAAACCTCCTGAGATCCTGCCACCGGAGTATTGGCCAGGGTGTAGGTGGTATTGGCACCGTTGACCAAACCTCCCGGGGTTTCTCCTGTAACAAAGTTGGATGAACTATAAACAGTTGGATTGGTCCCCGCGGTTACCCGGCCATAGGTATCAACCGTTACGGAAGTATAGGTTCCGATTGTGCAAACTCCACTGGCCAGCGCAATCGTCGGATTACCGGCAACTCCATCACCATTGGTAACGGTGATCTGACTGGCCGTTCCGGTAAGGGTTCTTGGGGTAATGGTTCCGACAGCGGTCTGAACAATGATTCCTACACCTGCTCCGGACAAGGAGGTTAATACGGCATTTGACGGTTGGGCGCTGATATCGGCACAGGTTAAAACTCGGTTTGCACCAACGGTTACCCGGCCCCAGTTGTCGAAAGTGAAGTTCGGGATGTTGGCTCCGGACGCTCCCAGGGCTGCGCCGGTTGCAAGGGCATACAGGTCGATGTTGTCGGCATTGACAACTATGCGGGTTGCTGCTGCGGTTCCAACGTCCAGGGTGCTTCCGGTCTTGGTTAAGCCGGCACCAGCTGTAATAGTACCAGCACCTGAAAACTGGACAAAGGTGAGGGTTGTCGTGCCCAGGGTAATGGCACCGTCCGTGGACAAGATCCATCCACTGTCTGCATTGGTAGTCCCTTCGCATACAAATACGAATGATCCGGATTTCATCAGGAGTGCGGTGTTGGCATCCGCTGAGCGTGTCCAGGCACCGGCCGCTGCCACGTAGATTCCGTTTTCTCCACCGGTTGTCTGAGCCTTTACCAGCACGCGGTCACCGGCAATGACGGAAACCCCATCAATGGTTTGAACTCCTGAAAGGGAAATGTTTGCTGTGGTTGCAACCCGGACGGCATCTTTTGCAGAGATCCCGGCAGAAGCATTCTGGATATCGATCAAGCGGGCTGCATCATTGGCTGATACCGGAGCTGCCAGATTGGTCAGTTTAAAGTTTCCCATGGACTGATCTGCCGTGAAAGCCACGGTTCCTGTCCGGAGGATGAAGTTGGCGGCATCGGCCAGCTTCGAAGTCGCAATCGCCGCTCCTGAGGCAACGTCAGCATTGACGATCGCCAGGTTAACGAGTTGCTCTTTACGAATTAATGTTGTTGCCATAATAGCTATTGAATTAAGAGGTTAAGTAAGAATAGTCAACAATGATCTTGTCACCGGTGAATGGTGCCGTGGTGAAGTAAATCTGGTTATCCCCCTGTTCGGTATAGTCCTCTCCCCGGTATTGGCGTACGCCGTTCAAATAAACCTGAGGGGTTAAATTGATAAAGACATGGGATGTCGCAAATAGCTTGTTCACTCCGTTAACCGCCCCGATCAGTCCATAATCAGATATTTGCGTAATAGGATCTGTTCCGGGAATCACTTCTCCGCCTGCGCCGATCAGGGAGTCAATAATGTCATGCAATATCTCCTGGAGATCCACTCCTGTTATAACCCGGGCACGATTGCCGTGGATGCGTTCGGTAATCCGGTTTTTAAGGTTCAGTATCGAGAATATTGCCATGGCTACTGATTGACGAAGTCACCGTTAAAATCATCATTGAGGTCGGCAGCGACAATTTCCCGTGAGTAGTTTTCATTGGAAAATGATTGGGTATATTCAAAATCGATGGAGAACAATTCTTCCTTGTCCTTGCGGTGAGCAACCTGGCTGCTGGTAATGATTACCGGTACCAGTTTGCCACCAGTGGTCCGATATACGTTTTTCGACAAGAATAAATCCCTTATCCAAGCCGATGCTTCCGTGGTGATCCATCCGGTGTTGGCTTTAAACTTGCGGGTTTCCGTAGCTGATAATTGAGATAGGTGGTGGTTCATCTCCGTGAAATCCGATCCCAGGACCGAGTTATATAAGACCCGGTCATATTCCAGCGAATCTTCCTGGTCGCCGATGAACCGGATGGTGTCATACCCTCCGAGGGAGTTCTGAAAAAAGAATACCCGCTCATTTTCATGGAAGCTATAATCAAACCGGAACGTGCGGATCTCGCTCAGCCGTTCCATGTGTTCATCCTCCATCCAGACCTGGTAGTAATCCAAAAGGTTGGTTTCCCAACCGGGAACCTGCATGACCGATGGGGTACAGGTCAATTCATAAACCGTTTTAGCGGTAGGATCATCGATGGAAAAAATCGGGTAAGATGAACTCCCTGTACCATCTTTAAATCGATAGGAAATCCGAAGGATCAACCGGGATACCGGTTCCTGCAACAAGAAAAACAACTTTTCAGTCTGATCCCGGGTAACCAGTTTTTCAAACGGTTGCCAGGTTAAAAAGTAGTTGTTGTACTGGAGCTTTGCCCAAAAGGAAGTATTCCCGTGATTGTAAATCGCTTCCTGAAGTCCGGAGATGCCCGCCGACAAGATGAAAAAGGATTCAGATTCAATCAAGGCCCTGGCAATAAGTTCCCCACCGTATTGCTCGAAATACCGCACTCTGTACTCCCGGCAGGCTTTGGGCCGGGCTAACATCAGAGGTGCAGTGGGTTCCGGAAACTGAAAGAGGGGATACACATGATCATCAAAGAGTTTATGAATATCGAAAGTGGTAACCCCGATTTCATTGACAGGGTGAAGGTCTTCACCTATCTTAATCCAGGTATCGCCCGATGCCAGTAAAACCTGCATACCTATTTTATAAAAAGGCCGGTATGCCTGGTTTCGGCCGCTGATTTGCCCGACGGGCTGCCTTTCCCATGCTGTCCAGCCGCATTCCCACTGGATCGCATATTGATCACCAAATTCTTTGGCGGATAAAATCAGGGTCAGGTTTTCCGTGGTAACGGTAAAATCATTGGCGATGTAGTAATTCAGGGAAATGGATTTGGCCAGCTTCTCAAACCAATCCTCGGTCGAGGTATTTCCGGAGTTATCGAATACCTGGTTGCCGGAATCATCCGGTACAGGCTTACAAATGAACCGAACAACATTTCCATTCCACCGAAATTCGATCCAGTCATCCTCAAACCCGGAGCCATATTGAGTGAAAACGAGGCTAAACACCACCTTTTCGCCCAGCTGTTCCAGAAAGTTGTCCGATTGCAGGCAAAACCGGACTGGGTTTCCAGTCAGGGCAACTAATGGCGGCGATTTGAGAACAGTAAGCATCCGGGTGTTTTATGTAACAATTCTAGGTCAGAAACAGGTGGAATAAAAGGACAGTCAAAAGAGCCGCAACCGGTTTTCACCGGTCACTGCCCCTGGGTAACCTGAGAGCAGAGAAGTAAATTAACCCGGATCCAGATCCGGCTTTGTTACCGGATCCTCGATCGGTGGTTCTATCGGGGGTTTAGCCTCCTTCTTGGTTCTGAATTCCCGAATGATTTTAAAACCCCATTTGGCGGTCTCATAAATCAGTGGACCCACGTTCACGAGATATTTCAGGAAAATGGGGAAGTATCGCAATAACTTCCACATGGCTATGCTGCTTTGATGATCCTGGCCAGCGCAATGCCATCCCTGGCCACATCGTTGATTGACATGGCAGTTTTAAAGCTTTGAACAATGATCGCCTTGGCTTTGGCCGTGTTGCAATTCAATCGCTCGATAACGAATGCTACAATTTCGCCCTGTTCGGTATCATCCAAATCCTGGAACTCATCCCAAAACTTGGCAGCTGACCGGATTACCTTCGGGACCTGGGGGATGTCTCCAACGAAAAGGATGGTATCCTTAATGCTGAATTTTCCGTCACTCATTGCCGACTGCACGTCTTCGGTTATGTCCAGGACAAAACCCACGCAATTCTTAATGTTCTCAATTCCTTGCTTTTCCATGATGTTGAATTATTTATAGGGTACGATTAATAATGAATCTGTGTTGGTATACCGGCAGTCGATATGTGTCCAGGTAGGTGTTCCCCCTTCGATGGTGGTCAGGCCGGATGGGCGGTACAACTCAAAATTCTTGATGATATCCGCCCTGATTTCCATCGGAGTCATTCCCTGAATGCGAAAGTCGATAGCCCGACCATGGCGATGCTGGGAGTTTTTTGCCCCAATAGCGCAGGCGTTGTCGCGGAATGCGGAATATTGATAGGGACCACCGGTGAGGTAGTTATTGATGGTCATCGGCTTCCCGAACCTATCCCGGATAAACTGCGCCATCTGTACGATTTTCGGATCGATGAACCAGATCGATTTATCGATATACTTCTCGTATATCACCGGTGGCACGAATTCGGCGAGGGAGAAATCCTTACTCACTTTCATAATGCAAGGATTGTTTCAGGAGAGCGATATCGAGGGAATTCTCCTGGATAGACTTGGTATGGAGATTGATCTGCCCATCAATCAGGGTGCAGCGGTTGGCACAATGCTGCTTGAGGGAATCGACATTAACCTGGTTGGTGGCGATTTCCACCCGCAGGTCTGAGATGGCCTCAGTCAGTGCGTCAGTGGACTTGATCCACTTCTGGATCCAGAATCCGACAATCCCGAGAAGTATAACGATTAAAGCACCGGCAAGGGCAAGCAGCTGTTCCATTTTCAAGCAGTTTGTCCGAAAGTAGATTCGACCAAATTCTTAAAAAAGGACACCCAGCAAACCCAAATAGGGTATGGGTTTAAACAGAAATAGAATCGTTATTGATTGCTTTGAAGCTGCCAGCCTATCGACTATTATTAAAGGATATTGGCATATCAAAACCAGTATGACAAAGAAGGGATAGCCTTCATAAACTTTTCTGGCTTGATAACTTATAAGTCTAAATCTAAATAATAGAGTACAAATTAGGTAACCCTTCGGCCTTGAGCATTCAGGAAAATTGAAAATTTCTATTATTGATTTTGATTTCGTTTATTCTTCCTTGGTTGCCAAGGGAAGAAGCTCTTCAAGGCGATTGGCTTTCCAATCAGGGATTACAGTCATCACATGATTGAGCCATTGCCAGGGATTGATTCCATTCATTTTACATGTACCCAATAACGAATACATCAACGCAGCACGCTGGGCTGCCTCGTGGCTACCGGCAAACAGGTAGTTCTTCCGGCCAAGCGCCACGGGGCGGATCGAGTTCTCGATCCAATTATCCAAATGTTTGGATAACCTCGCGGAGAATGCTATCAGGCAAGTCGCCATGGGTAGACAGGCATGGTTGTTCTGCGGAAACCACGATGCGGCTGAAAATGCGGCCATCATGTATACTCTGTTCGGATGCTGCAAGGCTCATGGGGTCAATTTCCGGGATTGGTTGGTATACTTCCTGAACCATGTCCACGATTATGATGGTGATTATTCCAAAAACCTGGATGAGCTACTACCTCACAATTTTCTTGCACAAAGCTCTGAAAATCTAGCAATCCTTTCATAGTCTATCATTGGTCTCTGAACATTTAAGAGACTCTCTGAAAATCGGGGAGTTTTTTTCACAGAACAATACGGGGTTCACCGAATGCTTACGTTTAACATGGGTAATCGAAATCCCTTCGATCATCATCACCAGTTCGGCCCAGCTCATCACGCAGGTCTGGGAAGCGGAATCAAAACGGGGAAGTTCCAGCGTTCCGGACTCGAGCCGCTTATAATAGAGAATAAATCCGCCTTCTTCCCACCGAAGCAACTTGATCCGGTCACGCCGGTGATTGATGAAAATGAACACTTCCCCGGAACTGGCGCTACCACGAAGCTGGCGCTGGATCAATCCGCTGAGCCCGTCAAAGCTTTTGCGCATGTCGGTGGGTTCCCGGTACAGATAATAACAACTGGAGCTGGTCAGGGCAAACATGGCTTATCTTCTTGAAATGAGCGACTCGGCAACTGATAGAGAAGCGGGCCCGGTTAAAATCACCTGGATCCCATCCGGAAAACGGATCTCAATCTTTTCTTCGCACAGAGCTGGAAGCGGAGAATCGGCCAGGTGGACCGGTATAAAGCCCGACATAGGAGCCGTAAATTGCTTTTCTTTTACTCCAGCGTTCACTTTTGGTTTAAAACCTGACTTATTGGTTAGGAAAAAATGCAGTGGGTTCCGGATTTTTCGAAGTTCCATGACATGATAAAATTTATGTCTGGAAAAGTAGAACCGAAATGGCTCACTCACAATACGCTCAAGGCCGGAGGGTTACGTAAGTTCTTCCCAGTTCTCACGCCAGGATCTAATGGCGTAGGCATATTTGGAGCCCCATTTACGGGCAAACTCTTCCAAGGCATCCAGAGCCATCTCCTTGTTGATAGCCGTGTAAACAGCCTTCAAGTCCGCCATGAAGGCCTTGCGTTCTTTCCAGACTACATACCTGGCACTGTTGCGGATTTGGTGGACAATACACAACTGGCTGATGGTTTGTGGGAAAGCAGCCCGGATTGCCTGCCGGATCCCGGCCAGGTTATCGGTACAGGCGATTAAGATATCCTGTACCCCACGGGCCTTCAGGTCGGTGAGCACATTTAGCCAGAAGGAGGCACTCTCGGTCTCGTTGATCCACATTCCAAGAACCTCCTTGAGCCCATCCTGCCGGAGACCGATAATCAGATAGATCGTCTTGTTCTGAACCTTGCCATTTTGCCTGACCTTCATCACGATGCCATCCATCCAGACTACGAAGTATATCGGTTCCAATAGTCGCTGTTGCCACTCCTTGATGCTGTCGAGTACTGCATTGGTAATGTTGGAGATCGAGCCTTCGCTCACCTTCACTCCGTAAATCTCCTTGATGGTTTCCTCGATATCCCGGACGGTCATTCCCCGGGAGTACATCGTCAGGATGGCGTGCTCAATTCGGGCAGACATCCGCTGGTGCTTGGGTACTACGATCGGCTCAAAGGTGGCATTCCGGTCACGGGGCACATCAAGAGGGATTTCACCGAGGTTCGTCTTCAAGGTTTTGCCGCTGTACCCGTTGCGGCTGTTACCGGATTTCTTGCCGGCAGGATCGTTCTTGGGATACCCCAGATGCTCTCCCATCTCCGCCTTCAACATGGCCTCAATGCCCTGTTTGTAAAGCTTCTGGAAGTAGTCATCGTAATCCTTCAGCGTCTTTAACTTCCGGAGGACCTCCTCCGGCCATTGAAAAAGTTCTTCATCATTCATGTTGCTGTCAATTGGTTTAAAATTAAACATTTCGTCGTGACCTGCCGGGCTTTGAGCTCGATTGAAGGCTCCAGCCCGGCGGTCAATCAGATTGACAGCTATCATTTCACTTACACAAAATTCTGTACACTACCGATTTGATAATTTCTTTAGATAGAATCTTGTGAATTCCGGGTATAAAACATCAGGAACAAAGAAGCTAACAATTTCATATTTTTTATTTATCATAATAAAATATGGGTACCCCATTTCTTCAAGCTCAGCTCCGATTTTAGATTTTGTACTATAAAGCGGGAATTTTTCTTTCAATAATTCTTCATATTTGCGCATATAATTCAAATCAAAGAAAGTGCCAACCACAATAACTTTCAAGGGAGATAGAAGATCTGCTGATTTATTAAGAATATCAAGTCCTGATTCATTGCAGGTAGAGCAGAATAAATCTGAGACACGATAAATAAGTAAGAAATCATCCTCAATTACTTGTGATAAACTGATTGTTTCCCCCTTTGAATTATTCAATCCCATAGATTGATTTATTGTTCGGTGAAAACCACTATTGACATACCAGATGTAATTTTCATAAGAACTCGTGACACCCTGAATCTTCTCAATATAAACTTTAATATTACCAGAGTATGTATTTTTAAGTTTGAAATAATTAAATAATAGTAAAAAGAAAGAGACCAGTAATATAAGTATTATAATTCTCGCTGACTTATTCTTCATCTAAATATTAATTAAAATCAAGTATGATCAAACTGGGATTGTCGTCAATATTGATATTGATTGACACTCCATGTAAAATAAAATTGGTGCTCCTACAAATTGTATCGCCAGTTATTAAAACATCATTATAGTAGGCAAAAATTAATTTGTTATTGCACGAATTAATGGGGCGTTTAAAGGATTCAGTATCTGGCAAATCCAGTAATTCATTAAGTTTGATGAGCAACATCTCGCTCGATTCACCTACAACTAATCCATAATTCCTTTCAAAGGAGCTTATGCCTAAAAGCTTAAAGTTATTTATAATGTGAAGTGAATTAGTAAAGGAAATTTTATTATTTTGTTTAGCATAATTCATATAATCATTTTGGTTCTCAAAATCATTAAGAATATTTTTCGGGATAACCCAATAGTTGAAATCTATATGAATGGTTGGTACAATCTCATTATTAAGATATTGATAAATATAATGGGAATTTGAACCAAATACATATAGCTTTTCATTAGATTTGACAAAATTGTTGTAACAAAGCAATTGAAAATTGGGTGTAAATACTTCTTTTGTAGGGATGTATTGAACAAGCTTCTCTCCTTTTTGCACATCGTATTTAACTACTAGATTATCCCCCCATTTTGCAGGCAAAGCTGAATAAAGTAAAAAACTTGTGCTATCAATCCTCAGTGCATCGCAATAACTACCATTCAAAACATAGGTTTCCTTATAATTTATATTTTCATCATAAACATGCAGAACATTCCCTCTTTCAATTAGATATAGCTCATTATATTCTTCATCATAACTAATATTCAATGCTCTTGTTACCTCGCCTGGTCCTTTACCACGGTTTATTTTTTTGATATATTGACCGGAGATTGTAAATAAATATAAAGTATTTTGGTCTAACACATACAAAAACTTGTTAGAAACTTCAACATTAACAATTTGACCAATAATACACTCCTTCCTTGTTTCAAGCTTAATAGGCTTCACTATGAATTCTTTGGAAATATCCAAATTACTATAATCACCATCATAGACCCTTGCCGATAATGCTTTTACAGAATTTATATCCTGATTCTCAGGATTTCTACATTGTGTAAGAAAAATTACCAATAAAAATGGTAATGATAGAGAGAAATACTTATATGATTTCATTACAAAAGGCAAAATATATGTTAAAAAAAATAGATGCCTGCAAAAGGATGTTACAGGCATCTAATAATCTCTATCCTCCTATTGGAGTAGGATTGGTTGGGCAACAGGAACAATATTCATCTGGTACCCCATTAAACATACAAATTTTTTTATTATTTGCATCCGTGGTGCACCATTCTCCCGGACAACCCTTAGGTTCTTCTGCAAAGACCCTTTCAAAAGGAACAAAGGTTAAAAACAATGCTGCCATCAATGTAAAACAAGATAACAAAAATAACTTTTTCATAATAAAATAGTTTAAATTAATATTAGGGATCACTAATGTTGCGTTTTAGTTTAAAGATTTTCAACTGATTATAAGTTTGTTCTTTGATATTCTGATAATCTGCATTCATACAGTTTAAGCTCACAGTTGAGAAATCAACAAAGAAAAGAGAACCACTGTAATTCGTTTCATAAGCATTTAAGTTTATAAATAAAAAAGAGACTCGGTTGACTTAAGCATTCCTTCAAAATTTGGTTTTAGCATCTCTGAACTTGTTAACTAATAAGTCCTTTATAAACGTATTATGTCAGATTTCATCAAAACCTTAATCACAGTTCGCAAAATATTTTTTAAAATATTGATAATCAACGATAAAAAATATCAATTCAACTATTATCCTGTTTACGTTCCTTGCTTCTCTTTAATCTCTTATACTGACTTTTACGAATCCAGTACCAAATAGCCAAGAAAAGAAGTAACAGGATTATAGCAAACAGGAGGATTGTCCCGGTCTGGAATTGGACAATTATGATTGGTCCCGCATAAACCATACCTGCCCAATAATGTGGATGATCCAATCCTGGCTGACATTTCGTAAGATAATCTAGTTTGGCTTTCTGCAATGCGATAGCCGGTCCATCTTCTGGATGTTCACTATAAAACTCTCGACTTAGAAAGGAGCCACTCAGGTCAGGCGCCTTCCAACGATGTTCAATCACACCACTAGCGCCAGCCAATAAAAAAAATAAACCAGGGCTCAATTCTCCGTCACCACGATTATAAATCCCTTTTCCTGATTCGCAGCCATTGATAAAAGCCATCCTTGATGAAATCCTAATGTGTAGCAAATTGGACAAATCGAAAGATCCCTCTCTTTTAAGTGGATATCCCATGGACGTCCTCATAGCATCTTCATAATTTATTCGAATATGGCCTGCAAAATGGATCAGATCGGCATCCTTTAGAGAGGTTTTAATATCACACCCAGGCTCCCCCAAATCAATTACAATCGAATGAGGGACATTTTCCTTAAGCCAATCAACTTCCACCTTGAGTTCTGGAGCTAATTGATCATAAGACCATGTAAGTATCTTAAGAGATTGGCTGTGCTTACTTTGTATTTTCCCGATTGTTTCCTGCCTGGTTCCCGATACATATGAAATACAAAATTTCTTCATCAAAAATGGAAGATTAGAGAATTCGGTAAGACTATCAGAAGCCTCAAAACCGGAGTCATCAAAGACTAAGGCCTCAAAAGGGAGGTCCAACAGTATGCCATCAGATCGAATAAGCAATTTGCCGGAGAGGTTTTTCACCAGGTACGGCTTAAGAAGTATGTGATATAGGTTAATAGCTTTTTTGTAAAACTCATTTACCTGTTCGTTTTGGTAGTTGCCAACGATGGGAGTATCAACAACTTTCATAAACTCTGTCAAAGTAGTTCTTAGGTCATTACAAATTGGTATTTCGGAAAAGCTAAGGTGGTTGTTGCTTAATCCGAAAACTATCAACGCAGAATCCAGTTGCTGATAACAGATGAACTGACTTTTACCAATTGCCCTAGCAATCTGATCAAACCGGAGCTCGTTAGGTCCAGTAAGAATTTTTAGGTTATTGGTTCTCCGTTTCAAAATTCGCATTTGATTTTGGTAACCTTGCAACTGGTTCAATCTGGAGTACCTGTCGGACGGTTTATCAAGGGATTCACGAAACCGATAAAGCTGCAATACTAAAGATTGAGTGGAGTCATCTTGTACCATCTGTTCCTCAAACACTGCTTGTGCCTGCAACGATATGGCCCCAGATTGCATCGCTAATACCAATGCTTTTTGCAGATAAACCTCCTTCCCGGTTTCCCTATAAAGGTCAATCGATAATTGAATTCCAGCATTAAAAACTTGTCGTCCTTTATCCGAAAGAATAAACCCCGACTCTGAACCGGTAAGTAATTGGAGTATGGATTCGAAATGATTGATCCCTCCAAGTGCGTTTTTGAAAACGGCTAAAAGTTTGTCAACTCGAAAGGAATCCCTCTGTTGAAATGCCATAATCCGTTGAAGATTAATCTCATCCATAAGTAATTCTAATGAAACCGTTTGGTAATCAAATGGTGTGGTCACATCCCCTAGAGGGTTAGATACAGAAATATTAATATTGAAGGATCTTCTAGAACTCAGGTAGCAGAGTTTTGCGGAGTCGAGTCGATTACTTTGTTTATAAAAATTTCCTAAATTATGCCAAGATTTTCCGGTTTGAAAATGAACAGGTCCATACTGTTGTTGGTATAATTCTAAAGAACGTCTGATCGCTGGACCTGCTGTTTTAAGATCACCTATTTTCAGTTTAAACCGACCAAAATTTCGGTAAGTCAGTGCACTATCAAAGTTAGCTCCGGTTGTTTTCTTATGAATTAGCTCAAACAGGCAGTGAAATAGAGAATCCGTTAGTTTTAGGTTATTAGTTTGCAATGCAGCGGCGGCCAGATTGTTTAAAAGAGAGGCACTTTTTGCTGGATCGAGGACAAATGCCTTTTCTTTAAGTAAGGGTAAACCCTTGGAAAGGCATCTGTCAAAACGGCCTGCCTCCAAGTCGAGGGAAATTAGATTGACTGGAATCTGGACCATTAACTCATCACCGCCGGATTTAAAAAATCTGCCAGCTAATTGGAGAGAATTTCTAGCAAGACCTATGTCTCCCTGTCTCTTGGCGGCATCAGCCAGATAGATGTAAAGGTATCCAAGGTAAGTTTCAGATCCGGGAAAGTCCTTGTATGAATTTATAACAGAATCACATAGAATAATGACTTTCAATGCTTTACCCTCCTTACTAAGCTGGTATATTCTTGAGGTTTGTTGGTAAAGATCTGTAATGGATTGTACGGGCTTTTTTGCAAAGACAGGCAAGAATGAAAAAAAAAGCAGATTCCAGATTAAGGTTTTCATGATTTCAGACATAATACGAATGTAGTTTAAACCTTTAATATTTATAACTATGTATTGTAACATTGACGAACTAAAAAAATCCTCACTCACTTCGAAATGGGGATTGAGGAGATGCTTCATGTACGAGGCGGAGATGGAGACGACAATCCAATTATCTTACCACCACCACCTCCCCCGCCACCTGATCCTGATCCAAACCATGGTGGGTAAGGTAACTCTTGAATGACCCCATCATCATTACCGATCAAAAAGAATTGGTTTGCTGGTGGGGTTTATTAAGGAATGGATACTTTTACCGCACCTTAACAGCAGAAGATGTCCGAAACCTTTGATTCAGGAATTTTAAATAAGATCAAGATTGGTGATCAACAGGCTATAGATAAGATTTCTAACTGTATAAAGGCAATGGCATATAATATTTTCAGACTGTATGACATCAAAAACTATGATTTGGCCAAGGAAATCGCACATGATGTTATCGCTGAGATTGTGATGAACAAGCGAATTTACGCCGAGCCTTTTAATGTCATGGGTTATCTTCACCATATAACCAAGAGTCTTATTTGCAGACATCTACGGGATAGTATACCGAAAGATGGTCGAGAGTTTGATTCAGAAAATCTGAAAGATATGGACCTGTCGGTTGATTCGGATATTGCTAAATTTGAGGCTAATGATGCTATTGACATATGTCTAAGTTTCTTGAGCGAGCATGAAGTGCAATTAATAGAAAAGGTAAGGAGTGGAGAATCTGCAGAAAACCTTACTGCGCAATTAGGGTATAAAAATAAAGAGGTATTCATGGTTCGAAAGTCAATTGTTATCTCGAAATTCAGGAAACTTTTACGAAAACACGGGGTTGATATTTAGAAACACAAAAGTTTATGACCAAGAAAAGACTGACTGATGATGAGTTTATGGAAGTCTATAGTGAATTACGTGCTTGGAAAGGACGGGATGCGGCTCGCTCTATTAAATATCAGAGGCTGATACGGATATCTAACAGAAAAAGAAAAATTCGACATGCAGTTATTTTGATAACGGGAGTTGCAGCAGTTGCTCTGATATTATTCAAGATTCCGTGGCCAGTTTTTAAGACACAGAAAAACCCGAATTCCTTGTATTCACAATTCTATGAACCTTATCGTTTCGCAACTGATTATAGAGATGGCAGCGACAATACAATGGACATGTTCAAAAGTGCGGTTATTGCATACCGGACCCTTAATTTTGTTGATGCAGAAATACTCTCTGATTCTCTGACAGGAAAAGATAACGCTAACCCAGATTATCTGCTTCTAAACGGCCTCATCAAGCAAGCTAATGGCAAATTCGATATTGCCATTACCCAGTACTTGAAATTAATAGCGAATGGGGGTTCTTATGCTCAACATGCACAATGGTATCTCGCACTGATCTACCTTAAACAAGGGAAACTTATAGAATGCAATGAGCAATTGGATTCCCTTAGGCTTCAAAGTGGAACATTCTATAGAGATAAGTCGGATCGTCTTAAAAAGCTAATTGGGTTGACGCAATCTTAAGGTTTCATGTCGATTGGCTATTGAGTAAAAAAAACGCTCAAAAAATCCAGTCATCGGCGGAGCAAATTGACCACCCACCAAAAGGACTCCTAAAAGGCCTCCGACAGAGCCAAGATTGGGCTTCCGGCGGAGCAAACTGACTACCCCCTCAAAGCGATTATCTGGCTGCTCATTAGTAGCAGGTTTGATTAATGTTGGCACCGTTTCAACATTATTCAAAATGTACAATAAATTTATCAGTATACTAACATAAATTGGGAGCTAGTATATTGATTTTAACCTATCCTGGTTTTTGCTTTAATAACATCAAACTCTCCTTGCCTGTCCCGCAGCGACTGAAAACTCACCACCGCCGGCCTCTTGTGTGCATCCCTGACCTCCCGCATCATCTGGAGGTTAGCTTTCAGTAAACCAATCATTTCATCATTGGTTGCCTGGGATCCACCCAGATCCGGATATTTCCCCTCCGAATACTGGTTCACCCGGGCGGCATTGATTGCCCCCAAAATCTCCGGAAAGTTCGCCTTGATGTTCCGGGTAGTTGGTCCGTCAATAACAATCTCCGGCTCTTTCTCTGAGAACAGGCCGAGTGTCGGTTTGGTATAAATCCCGGTCCGGACTTTCCCCAATAGCGATGCCTGGTAAATCTGGTTGTCATCGGCACCCATAACAGGGTATCGGCCAGATGCGAATTGTTGGGATTGAATCACGGCAATAGTGCCGGCGGTCCGGGCCACGGCTAAACCGGTCAGGATAACCCTCAGCGTCTGGGTCAAGTCGGCATTCACGCCGGCATTGGAGTTGATTCTTGCGATCTCAAGGGCTCCTTCGATCAGTGCCTGGGCCGTAGCAATAGTCTTCTGCCGTTTGGCATATTTCCGCTCGATAGCTTCCTTTTTCTTATCATCCTTGCCGGCAGCAGCCAGTTCACGATCCTTTTGGGCTTGCATGAACTGGCCGACGGTTTCAGCAAGGGAGGTGGCCGCACCTGCCCATTGTTCTAAGTGCTGGAGTTTCTTTTCTGCGGCCTCTTTATCCAGTGCCTTGATTTTATCGTAATACTCGGTTTGCGAGATTACATTGGCATCCAGCTCCATCTGGAGTTTTTCACGTTGCCCCTGGGCATTGGTATCCCACCAGTACTGATATTCCAGAACCCTTTTCTTTTGATCCTCAGTTAAATCAGGATTTTCCTCGAGATCCTTCAGAAACTTTTCGTACTCCTCATCCCACATTTCCAGGGACTTTTCATGAGCCTTGGCGGCATCTTCAGCTTCCTTGTCGCAGTTCTCCCGGATTCCGATGAGGAGATCCTGAACCTTTTGTTCTTCAGCAATGGTGGATTGACCGTGCTTTTGAAGCCGGGCGATGGATTCCATCTGGTATCGGATATCCTCCTGGGCCAGGTCGTTGGTATAGGTTTCTTTATCAGTTATGCCTTGCGCGTACTGTGTTTTAATCAGTAGCAGCTGCTCTTCATGGGATTTCGCGATATCGGCAAGGGCCTTCTCCCGATCAAATTTTTTATCGGCCGATTCGCTGGCTCCACGTTCTTTTGCCAGTTCCCCTTCAACCTGCTTGATTTTATTCTGGATACGGATATAATCCTCACTGCCACGGGTCACATTTTTAAGCGCAGTGGTATACCGCTCCAATTTGGATTCCAACTCAACGGTGGTGCCGGTTCCGATGGTATCTCCCTGGCTTTCTGCTTGCAGGATGTCTTCGAGTTCCGTTTTCTGTGCCCTCAGGGATTTGATGCGGTCACTTTGCGCCTGGATGAGTTCATCCAAGGGCGCAACTGCTTTCAGACCGTTTTCCCTTGCTTTTTCTTTGAGCTTATCCGGATTGAACAGACTACCGATAAATTGTCCGGCTGTGACTTTTGAACTCGATGCTTTTACCTCTCCCCGTCGGGCGGTCAGAAGATCGAGTTCGGCTTCTGCCAGGGTAATGGTTTTGCTGATTTTGTCATCCAGATCGGTCTTTTCCTGGACGCTCAGCTTGTTTAGGTTACCGATTTCGGTTCCGATTTCCTCATAAGTTGTTTTGAGCGATTGGTTGGCTTTCGTGAGGTCCTGGGTTAAAACCTTTTTCGTATTCTCCAGTTCCAGATTTTCCCTGGAGTTTTTGCTGAAATACATCAGGGCCACAACCAGAGCGGTAATCCCGGCAATGACCATGCCCACCGGGTTGGCCGCCATGGCAGCATTGAGCGCCCATTGGACGGTCACTGCAGCACGCTGCCACATAGTAAGGGCTTTGGTCTGGGTTGCCTGGACCATCGTCATTTCTGCCTGAAGTGCCTGTGATGCGGTTGTGGCCTTCAATACGATGGCTGCCTTGATGCGGGTTGCCGTATCCAGGATAGAGGCGCCGATACTTTTAATCAGGGCGCCATTGTATGCCAGGATGGCCCCGACCAGAGTTGTTAACAGGATCTTGTTTTGAGAGATAAACTGGGGTAGTGCCATCAATGCCTTCAGCAAGTAGTTAAA
>QYQM01000175.1 GCA_007280905.1 Porphyromonadaceae bacterium
AGTATGTCGTGGTCCGACACATTGCTGATTCCATAATGGAAAACCTCTTCCGGATCTACTAAGGTTCCGAAACCATGCAATGCCAGGATGATCAGTTTAAACATACTATCGAAACCATCCACATCAAAGGAAGGATTATTCTCAGCAAATCCCAGTTCCTGAGCATGCTTCAGAGCCTCGTCATAGGTCCAGTTCTGTTGAAATATTTTGGTCAGGATAAAATTGGACGATCCGTTCAGGATACCGGTAATAGATTGCAGGAGGTCGTTATCGTAATACTCCTCTAAATTGCGGATAACCGGAATACTGCCGCAGGCAGAAGCATCGTAAAGCAGTGCCACGCCTTTTTCGCGCTGAATATCTATGAGCTCCCGGAGATGATGGGCCAGCATGTTTTTATTCCCCGATACCACTGATTTACCGTTAAGTAATGAAGTTTTCACAATCTGATAAGCCGCATCTGCGTCATCGATCAGTTCAACAATCAGATTGACTTCAGGATCATTCAGTAAATCATCGGGATTGAAGGTGAACAGTTTACTTTCCAATGATCTCGGCTTATCCTTCTGCTTCACACAGATTGATTTAATGTTAGCATCGGCAGTTTGAACCTCCTGTAAAACTTTATACAGTCCCTGGCCTACCACACCAAATCCGAATAATCCTATTACCAGTTTGTCTTGTTTATCCGTTATCATCGTGTCAGTCATTAATGATAGGCTTTAAGATATTGGTGAGGGCTTCCACTTCGATCAGGAAACCATCGTGACCGTAAAAGGAATCTATTTCGAAATAAGTTGCATCAGGCACCAGTTCGGCAATCAGTTTTTGTTCTTCAGGTGGAAAAAGCAGATCGCTGGATATTCCCACGGAAATGGTTTTGGCCTTGATCCTGGAAAGCGCCTGTTCCAGGCCCCCCCGGTTTCGCCCGACGTTATGGGAATCCAAGGTTCTGGTACCGGTGTGGTATGAGTAGGCGTTGAACCTGCGATCCAGCTTTTGACCCTGATATTGCTGATAGGAAGAAGCTTTAAAGTTCTCCAGCTTATCGTCCTCAGGATCGGTTTGTGTATGCTGATAAGTATTCCTGTTGCGATAACTGAGTAAGGCGATTGCGCGTGCCGCACGAATACCTTTGGAGCCTCCGTCCGCCCTGCCCCCGGCAAATGTTTCATCGGCCAGCAAAGCCATTCTCTGAGCTTCATTAAAGGCTATTCCCCATGCCGATGCGCGGGCATTGGTAGCAACCGGGGCGATAAACCGGAACAGTTCCGGTTCCTCAATGGCCCACTCGAGAATTTGCTGACCACCCAGCGAGCCGCCGATTCCAAGATGAATCTTTCTGATTCCCAGAAACTTTCTTAGCTCCTTTAGTACCTGAACGATATCCCTGACCGTAATAAGCGGGAAATTATTCAAGTAGGGCTTATCGGTTTCACGGTCGATAGAGAGCGGACCGGTTGTTCCGTAACAGGATCCCGGAATATTTGCACAGATGATGAAGTATTTATCCGTATCCATCAGGCAACCCGGACCCACCATGCCCGGCCACCAGTCATAGACATCCGAATTGGCCGTGAGTGCGTGGCAAACCCAAATTACATTATCGAGCGTTTCATTGAGCCTTCCGAAGGTATGAAAGGCAACCTGCCATTTCCGGAGTGTAGCGCCGCTTTCCAGTTGAAGCAGCTTCGAAAACTCAAAAATATGCGGTTCCAGCTGTGTCATAGCTGATTAATTGCCTGTTCGAAATCTGCGATGATATCTTCAATATGTTCGAGCCCGACTGACACCCTAAACAGGTTAGGATGAACACCAGCGGCTATCTGTTCGGCCTCACTCAATTGCTGATGCGTAGTTGCAGCCGGCTGAATGATCAGGGTACGGGAATCACCAACATTAGCCAGATGGCTAACAATCGAGAACTTTTCAACCAGGTGACGGTTTATTTGCTTATCGCCCTTCAGAATGAAGGATAATACCCCGCCGAACCCATTCTTCAGGTACCTCACGGCCAGAGTGTGGTTTGGATCATTTGGCAATCCGGGATAACCCACTTTCTCAACCTTTGGATGTTTTTGCAAATATTCAGCCAGAGCTAACGTGTTTTCACACTGGCGGTCCATTCTAAGAGAAAGCGTTTCGAGGCCCTGGAGAAGAAGAAAAGCATCAAATGGACTCAAAGACGGGCCAAAATCCCGCAAGCCAATGGTCCTTGCCCGAACTATATAAGCTTGATTTTTAAACTGTTCGAACCATTTAATTCCATGATATTCAGGAGATGGCTCAGTTAATTGGGGAAACAGGCCGTTATCCCAGGGGAAATTCCCTCCATCCACAATGACTCCTGCAATGGTTGTTCCATGGCCGCCGATCCATTTGGTGGCAGATTCCACTACAATATTTGCCCCATATTCAATCGGCCGGCACAAATAGCCACCGCCTGCAAAAGTATTATCAACGATAAGAGGTAAACCATGCTTCTCTCCCAATCGGGCAAAAGCTTCGAAATCCGGTATTGAAAATCCCGGATTACTGATGGTTTCCACAAATAATCCTCTGGTTTTGGAATCGATAAGCTTCACGAAATCATCCGGATGGTCAGATTTCGCAAATCTGACTTCCACTCCCAGATTATTAAAGCTGTGCCTGAACTGGGAGACCGTGCCCCCATACAGGAATGGAGAAGAAATAAGATTATCCCCGGGCCTCAGAATGTTATTAAGTGCAATGAACTGCGCTGCATGCCCGGAGGCCACAGCCAGAGCACCGGTGCCGCCTTCCAGAGCAGCCATCCGCTTTTCAAATACCTCTACTGTAGGATTGGAAATCCGGGTATAAATATGGCCGGCTTCTCTGAGCTCAAAAAGTCCAGCTGCATGATCCGCATCACGGAAAACATATGAAGTTGTCTGATAAATGGGAACTGCCCGGCTAAGGGTATCGGAATCTGGCTGGTGGCCGGCGTGAATCTGCAAAGTTTCAAATTTGTATGACATAATGATAAGATTTACGTTGTTAATATGCGTGACTTGACACGCGATAATATGGTAAAGAAAATGATAGAATCGAAGGAATTGACCAATGCTCGGTCGGGAGTCTAGGGGTAAGCTGGGTTAGGCTTACCCCAAAAGCATTAACATATCCTGCATCCAGAAGGGTGGGACTAAAAGATATGTTTTAATATTCATCATGGTCTAACTAAAATTGGCCACAAATATAAAAGTTATTTTCAATAATCTCTAATTACTTTTCTTCAACATGGTAATGATTTTTATCACTACTGGATTATGCTATTATTACTATCATGCGAAAATTATTATTGATACCAGATATTTCTATCTTTGCCGAGAATTTAAAATGACCGTCAGTGGCATGATTTCTGCGATGAATGCCGAAATTATACGCAGAATGAACAGAGATTTGCTGGGGGGTTAAATAAAAAAAATAAATGCATGTTTCCTATTGTAAATAAGCAAACCATGGCAAAAGGCACGATTGTCCGTTTCGACATCAGTGCCCCGAAAATTGCCAGGAAGGTCAAGGCAGGACAATTCGTAATTATTCGTGTGCATGAGAAGGGTGAGCGCATTCCGCTAACCGTTGCTGAAGCTGATGCCTTCATCGGTACTATCACTATCATTTTCCAGGTTGTGGGAAAAACAACTGCTTTAATGCGGTCACTGAATGAGGGCGATATGATTCAGGATGTCGTCGGGCCCCTTGGCAAACCGGCTGAAACCCACAATCATGGTACAGTTGTAATGGTCGGTGGTGGGACTGGAGTAGCTATTTTATATCACGTGACGAAAGCGATGAAGGAGGCCGGGAATAAGGTTATCGGCATAATTGGTGCACGGGAGCAAAACATGTTGATTCTTGAAGAAGAAATGAGGGTACTGTGCGATGAACTATTTATTACCACCGATGATGGCAGTTACGGGATGAAAGGTTTCGTAACTGATCCGTTGAGGACATTGCTCACAGAGCGGAAGGATATTAATTTAGTCTATGCTATTGGCCCGATCATTATGATGAAAAATGTCTGTAAACTGACCAAAGAGTTCAATATGCGTACAATGGTCAGTCTGAATCCCGTTATGATTGATGGGACCGGCATGTGTGGAGGCTGCAGGGTATCTATTGACGGAAAAACCAAATTCTGTTGTGTCGATGGTCCCGATTTTGACGGTCATACGGTAGATTTTGATGAGTTGGAAAAACGCAACTCACTTTATCTGAAAGATGAAAAGGATTCATTATTGTTTTCGGTCCATTAAACTGGAGAAAATATGCTTGAACACGACATTAAAACCCTGAAAAACAAAATATTTCTCAATATTTATTGCCCTCATTGCCAAAACAGCCTGAATGTTGCTGACAAGGGGAAGAACTTGCTGGTTTACAAAGCCATCTATAAGGGGGAAGAGATACAATTAAAGCTTGGCGCTTATCTCGATAATTATGAGACAGAAACTTCGGTTCCGATCGAATCGGGAGAGGTGTTGGACGATCTGCTTTGTCCGAAATGCAACCAATCCCTTGTCGATAATGGAAATCATTGCGTCGAGTGTGAATCACCAGTGGCCCGGGTAACAGTCTCTGCCCAGTCACGTCTTATTCCCTTTTTTTATTGCCTGAAATCAGGGTGCCAATGGCATGGTTTATCGAAAGCCGATGAAAGAAAGCTCAAGCCTAAGGTTCCGCGGCAGAAAATGCCTGAGCAGGATAAAGATCTCCGTACTCATAATTTCCAGGAAGTTCCTTACGGGTATACAGGTGAACTGGCCTTGCTTGAAGCCACACGCTGCCTTCAGTGTAAAAAGCCATTGTGTGTTGACGGCTGTCCCGTTAATGTGGACATACCCGCTTTCATCGCCCTTGTGGCTGAGGAAAAATTTGACGAAGCGGCAAAAAAGATCAAGGAAACCAATGTTTTGCCCGCGATTTGCGGACGGGTGTGTCCGCAGGAGAGTCAATGCGAGAAAAAATGTATTGTGGGAGTCAAGGATGAGCCTGTTGCCATTGGACGACTGGAAAGATTCGTTGCGGACTATGAGAGAAACATGGGGCTGGTGAAAGTTCCCAATATCAAAGAAAATCTGGGACAAAAAATTGCTGTGGTCGGATCCGGTCCGGCAGGTTTGACAGTTGCGGCGGATATGAGATCTCTGGGATACGGCGTAACCATCCTGGAAGCTTCCCATGTTACCGGTGGGGTACTAACCTATGGAATACCTGAATTCCGTTTGCCTAAAGCGATAGTTCAATTCGAGATAAATTATCTCAAAGAGTTGGGATGTCGGTTTGAATTGAACCACGTTGTTGGTCCGCTCACATCCATCGAAGAATTGCGACAGGAGTTCGATGCCGTCTTTATTGGTGTCGGAGCCGGATTGCCGGTTTTCATGAACATCGAAGGGGAAGCTCTGGGATATGTTTACTCGGCAAATGAGTATCTAACCAGGATTAACCTGATGAAGGCATATTTGTTCCCGGAATATGACACACCGATGCCAAGAGGGGATAAAGTGGTTGTTATAGGAGGGGGTAATGTGGCAATGGACTGCGCCAGAAACGCCATCCGCACCGGCTCGAAGGAAGTGACCATTGTTTATCGCCGTTCGCGCAATGAACTCCCGGCCCGTTTGGAAGAAGTTCATCATGCTGAAGAGGAGGGCATCCAATTCAGGTTACTTACAAATCCCATTCGTTATATCGGGAATAGCCAAAGCCGGGTTACTGCCTTGGAATGCATTAAGATGGAACTGGGTGAACCAGATTCCAGCGGAAGAAAAAGACCTATCCCCATCGAAGGATCCAATTTCATTGTGGAATGCGACATGGCGATCGTAGCCATCGGAACCAGTTCTAACCCCATCATTTTTAAAACCACTCCCGATCTCGAAAGAAATAAATGGGGTTATATAAACGTGAATCCGGAAACGAATGAAACCTCAATTCCTTTGGTTTACGCCGGTGGCGATATCGTTACCGGATCGGCTACAGTAATCGAAGCGATGGGTGCCGGAAGGATTGCCGCGAGAGATATGCACAAAAAGCTGAGCGAAATCAGAAACAAAAAATAAAATATTACTCCGGGAAGCCACTGATACTGTTCAGTGGCTTTTTGTTGTAATTCAGATTCAACAAAGTCAGGGAATTGTTGTTTAAGTGACAAATATTTTGAGCCATGATTATTGGAATCCTCAAGGAAAAGCCTTATGAAAGAAGGGTCAGCATGCAACCTGCTTCTATTTCAAGCCTGATTCAGAAGAAAAAAGTGAGGGTATTGATCGAGAAGAGCGCCGGAGATGCCGCTTTCCTGCCTGATAAGGATTATGATGGGATTGCCGATGGAATAGTGGATTATGAACAGTTAGTTGAACAATCGGATTTACTGGTAAGGATCAGCACCCCCGATGATGACCTGATGGGCCGGATGCGTTCAAACCAGATATTGGTGGGTGTTCTGAATCCGCTTTGCAACATGCCCCTGGTTAAGAAACTACTAAATCACAAAATCACTGCCTTCAGCATGGATATGGTACCCCGTACCACCAGGGCCCAGTCCATGGACGTCTTATCTTCCATGGCAACGGTAGCCGGGTATAAAGCCGTATTGGATGCAGCCATGCATTTACCGCATTTTTTTCCGATGTTCATGACGGCAGCAGGAACGATAGCTCCGGCGAAAGTCCTTGTTATTGGAGCAGGAGTGGCCGGGCTGCAGGCGATTGCAACCGCTCGCAAGCTGGGAGCACGCGTGGAAGCCTTTGATGTCAGGTCCGCAGCAAAAGAGGAGGTTGAAAGCCTTGGTGCAAAATTCGTTCAGGTAGAAGGAGCTTTAGAAAACTCACAAGCAGGTGGGTATGCGATTGAACAAACCGAAGCCTTTAAGAAACGCCAGGCCCAAGTGATTCATGAACATGCTGTTAAATCAGATGTAGTGATATGTTCAGCTCAGATACCCGGAAAATGGGCGCCAAGAATTTTGAAAAAAGAAACTGTTCAAGCGATGTCACCCGGATCGGTGATTGTTGACCTTGCAGCATCCTCAGGGGGCAATTGTGAACTGACCGAACGATATAAAAACATCGTTTACAATCAGGTGACCATTATTGGCAATACTTCTTATACCTCTACACTACAAGCCGATGCCAGCAAGATGTTTGGACACAATGTGATGAATTTTCTCGACTTGCTCATAGATGATGAAGGAAATCTGAATCTTAATTTTGAGGATGAAGTCATTCGGGAATCCTGTGTTTCGCACAACGGCGAATATGTTAGCAAACGGATTAAAGAGTTTTACACAGAAAGCACATAACCATGGAAGCCATTCTGGAGTTTATTTTCATTCATAAAGAGGCCATTTTCATTATTGCCCTGTCAATTCTCCTCGGCATTGAAGTCATTTCGCATGTGCCTGCTGTCCTGCATACACCGCTTATGTCAGGAGCAAATGCCATCCACGGGGTGGTCATTATCGGTGCCATAATCGTCCTGGGCCATGCCGGTACACTCACCGCCCAGATTTTGGGTTTTCTCGCCGTGGTCCTGGGTACCCTGAACGTAGTCGGTGGCTTTGTTGTGACCGACCGCATGCTGGATATGTTTAAGAAGAAGCCTAAAAAGAATTGAACATGAACGAGGCCATCCAATATACGCAGAACCTGCTTTTTACGATGGGTGATTCGATCCTGGAGATCTGTTACCTGGCAGCTTCAATTCTCTTTATTTTCGGACTCAAGAAGTTGAGCCATCCGGAATCCGCCCGCAAAGGCAATTTTCTGGCTGCAATTGGCATGGGATTAGCTATCCTGGCAACCCTGCTCTTCCACCGGATGGACGGTGAACCAATAAGGAACATCCCGTTGATATTTGTTGCCATCGGAATTGGGACCATTCTTGGCTGGCTTATCGCAAAAAGAGTGAAAATGACCGCCATGCCTCAGCTTGTCTCAGTCTTCAATGGTATGGGGGGTGCCGCAGCAGCTCTTATTTCGCTGATGGAATTTCCGCATATCGGTGACGAATTGATAGAAAAGAGTGGAATGCTGAACGGGCATGCTGTTGCCATCCTGCTCGGATTGGTGATCGGGAGTGTTTCATTCGCAGGATCTATGATTGCATATGGAAAATTGGCGGAAAAGATCGGTGATCCCAAGCTGAAATTCATGCGGATAGTCAACCTCCTTTTCCTTTTGGGAATCCTGACATTTGTTGTGGTAATCCTGGCTCAGGGGCATGTTAAACCCACAGAAATCAACTGGATGGTTTACCTGCTCCTGGGGTTCTCTCTGATCTATGGTGTGACCTTTGTGATGCCTATCGGGGGTGCCGATATGCCGGTGGTAATAAGCCTGTTAAATAGTTTTACCGGTGTGGCTGCCGCTATGGGTGGCTTTCTTTACCATAACCAGGTAATGCTCACCGGTGGTATCCTGGTCGGATCCGCAGGAACCATACTGACCGTGCTCATGTGCCGTGCCATGAACCGTTCCCTGCTCAATGTCATCATCGGGGCATTTGGCGGAGGGGGAGCATCAGTTGATAAGGAAGCCGGTACCGTCAGGGAGATTAGTGTCAGTGACGCAGCCATATTATTGAGCTACAGCCAGAAAGTGGTCATCGTCCCTGGTTATGGCCTTGCCGTAGCCCAGGCTCAGCATATTTGTCATGAATTGGAAAAACTGCTGGAAGACAAAGGAGTGGATTTACGATATGCTATTCACCCTGTGGCCGGAAGGATGCCGGGTCATATGAATGTCCTGCTCGCTGAAGCCGATGTTTCCTATGACAAACTAATTGAAAGTGATGACATTAACTCTGATCTTCCCAATGTCGATGTGGTGGTGGTGATAGGCGCCAACGATGTCGTTAACCCTGCTGCCATAGACGACCCATCCAGCCCTATATACGGGATGCCGGTTGTCCGCGTATGGGAAGCAAAAAGCGTTATCGTTATGAAGCGGGGCATGGGTAAAGGTTATGCTGCCATTGAAAACTTCCTGTTTTACAATAACAACACCCGGATGCTCTTCGGGAATGCAAAAGACAGCATACAGAAGCTGATCGGGGAGATAAAGAACCTGTAAAACAGAAGGCTCAAGGCGAAAGAGAAGGCTCAAGGCAAAAGAGAAGGCTCAAGGCTCAAGGCTCAAGGCTCAAGTAAGTTTGAAGAAAAAGAATCAAGAATTAAACTTGAGGTTTACTGCCACGGTTTACTTCAACCTTATTCCTTACTTGAGCCTTGCGCCTTGAGCCTTGAGCCTTGAGCATTGAGACTTGAGACTTGAGTCTAGTGAATAGAGCCTTGGGAAGTGAGAAATGAAAATTAAGGATGGACTTGAGACATCTCATGAGAGATGA
>QYQM01000022.1 GCA_007280905.1 Porphyromonadaceae bacterium
CAAGGCTCAAGGCTCAAGGCTCAAGGCTCAAGTAAGTTTAAAGTGAGATATAAGTTATAAGACCAAAGGGTTAAAAATGCGCTTTGATCTTGATATTTTTTGTCTTACTTCAAACTTACTTGAGCCTTGAGCCTTGAGCCTTGCGCCTTGCGCCTTGAGCCTTGAGCCTTGAGCCTTGAGCCTTGCGCCTTGCGCCTTGGGAGTGACTTAGGGAGCCAGCCGGAAGATTCTCCAGCCTGATTCATCAGGCTGGTAAATGAGCCGGTCGTGCAGCCGTTCCGCCCTCCCCTGCCAGAACTCAAAATAATCCGGAACCAATCGGTATCCCCCCCAATTGGACGGGCGACTGCCTGCTGCCAACTGCCTACTGCCAACAGAGACGTAAATATGCGTCTCTACTGCCGACTGCTTACTGCCGACTGCCGACTGCCATCGCTTTTCCAGCCACTCCCGGCTTGGTATCTCGCGGCTCTGGGGGGAAATGATCGCGCTGATCTGGCTGGCTTCGGGGCGGGAAGCGAAATAGGCATCCGATTCCTCTTCGGTAACTTTGCTCACTGTTCCTTCGATCCTGACCTGCCGTTCGAGGCGGGGCCAGAAAAAGACCAGCGAGGCATGCGGATTATCCCGTAATTGCTGTCCTTTACGGCTTTCGTAATTGGTGAAGAATGTGATCCCCTGCACGTCAAGGTCCTTCATCAGTACCACCCGTGAGGAGGGTTTCAGATCAATCCCGGCGGTCGAAAGTACCATGGCTGTAGGCTCCGGGCATTCCGAATTTATGGCATCAGTCAGCCACAGCTCCAGTTGCAGCAGCGGATCTTTATCTACTTGGCTTTCACGCAGTACGCTTTTAACGAACTGCTTACGGACGGAGTGAAAAGATTTATCCATAAGCAGTAAACAAATCGGGAGGGGGAAAAGTTGCAGGGTGCAGGTTGTGCAGGTTGTGATGGTTGTGGAGGATCAATCCGCCCATCAGGACTATTCCCGGGACTCTGAAAAACATTGCTTTAATTTTCATTTTCTTTTTTTAATTGTTCAATTGCGTACTTCATACTGCTGCCTACAGGCAGGGGCATGGATTGCTTTCGGTATATCTGACCGTGTTTCATTTAAATATTCGATCCAGCCATCCGGGTCCTTCAGGAATTGTTAATAATCGCCCGAATAAACGGTGTAACAGGAACCTTAGAATATCAATAATCAGACCTAATAGCTAATATATTGATATTGTATGATTTGCTCTTATTGAGGTTGGCCTTTTTTCCAGAATCCGGAACACAATTTTCAACCAGGGAAAAATAGGAGACTAACTTCCTAAGGAACAACACCCCCGAGCCGACAACCGATAACCCTTCGTCACTCGTCACTCTCTTCCGCGTCGCGTCACATTTTTCGCATCACGTGTTTTTGCTACATTTGCCCGTTGAAATAATATCTGAAATGTACAGAACACATACCTGCGGCGAACTCCGGATCAGTGATGCCGGTAAAGTGATAACCCTGGCGGGATGGGTGCAGAAAACCCGGGATTTTGGCGGAATGACGTTTGTTGACCTGCGCGACCGGTACGGCATCACACAACTGGTTTTCAATATGGAAACCGACGCGGGTCAATGCAAACTGGCCCGGGAACTCGGTCGCGAATTTGTCATCCGTGCAACCGGATTGGTTGCTGAACGGAGCAATAAAAACCCGAATATGCCAACCGGTGATATCGAAATCTTCGTTGATACCCTCCATATATTAAATCCTGCCGAAACACCTCCATTTACTATCGAAGAAAATTCCGATGGCGGCGATGAGCTCCGGATGAAATACCGTTACCTCGACATGAGGCGCGCGCCCCTGCAACGGAACCTGATGCTGCGCCACCGCATGGCACAATCGGTACGTCATTATCTCGACCTCCGGGGATTCATCGAGGTGGAAACGCCAGTAATGATCAAATCCACCCCCGAAGGAGCCCGCGACTTTGTTGTACCCAGCCGGATGAACCAGGGTCAGTTCTATGCCCTGCCTCAATCACCCCAGATGTTCAAGCAGCTCCTGATGGTATCGGGTTACGACCGGTATATGCAGATTGTCAAGTGTTTTCGCGACGAGGACCTCCGTGCCGACAGGCAACCGGAATTCACCCAGATCGATTGCGAAATGGCCTTCGTGGAACAGGATGATATCCTCAACACCTTCGAAGGGCTTGCAAAACATCTATTTAAAGAGATACTGAATGTTGAGTTCCCTGGCAAATTTGCCAAAATACCCTATGAGCAGGCCATGACAGAATATGGGTCAGATAAGCCGGATCTAAGGTTTGGGATGAAAATTACAGACCTAACCGAAAAAGTTGTCGGTTGTGGGTTATCGGTTATGGCGGAGGCGGAATATATTGGTGGTATCGTTGCAACTGGATGTGCTGATTACTCGAGAAAACAGATTGATGACTTGACTGAATTCGTGAAGAAACCGCAGATCGGAGCCAAGGGCCTGATTTATGTAAAATACAACACCGACGGAACGATTAAGTCGTCGGTCGCTAAGTTCTTCGATGCAGCCGCACTGCGGGGATGGGCAGAGGTTACCGGCGCCAAAGCCGGCAACCTTCTGCTGATCCTGGCCGGAAAACGCGATAAAACACTCAAAGCCCTGGGTGAGTTGCGCCTTGAGATGGGACGTCAGCTTAACCTGATGGATAAGAATAAGTATATACCCCTCTGGGTAGTTGATTTTCCGCTTGTAGAATGGGATGAGGAAACCAAACGTTTCTATGCCATACACCATCCGTTCACCGCCCCGAAACCCGAACATATCCCGATGCTGGATATTGACCCAGGCAAAGTTCACGCAAACGCCTATGATTTAGTGATTAACGGTATCGAAATAGGAGGAGGATCAATCCGTATTCACGACTCCGGACTCCAGAAGAAAATGTTTGAAGTACTCGGATTTACCGATGAACAGGCACAATACCGTTTCGGCTTCCTGATGAATGCTTTCAAATACGGCGCTCCACCACATGGCGGAATCGCTTTCGGTTTCGACCGCTGGGTATCTCTCTTTGCGGGCCTGAATTCCATCCGCGACGTGATCGCCTTCCCGAAAAACAACCAGGGCCGCGACGTGATGCAGGACAGTCCCGGCATAATCGACGATGAGCAGCTGAAGGAGCTGGGGATCAGGATAGTGACGAGTGACAAATGACAAGTGACGGGGTCCTCGCTTAAACATCGGAGTAGCGTGAGGAGATCCCGGCCTTCGCCGGGATGACAAGTGCTCCGGCGAAATTTCGCAAAAGCGTTGTCACCCCGGCGAAGGCCGGGGCCCCCTCACGCTGCATTAAGTTCTGCTAACAAACAACATACCATTATGGACGACACCTACTTCATGCATCAAGCCCTCGCGGAAGCCCACAAGGCAGCCGATCGTGATGAGATTCCCGTGGGAGCAATAGTCGTTGCCGGTACCCGTATTATTGCCCGGGCTCATAACCTTACCGAAACCCTTCATGACGTGACTGCCCACGCCGAGATGCAAGCTTTTACCGCTGCAGCCAATACCCTCAACAGCAAGTATCTGGATGATTGCACTTTATATGTGACTTTGGAGCCCTGCATCATGTGCGCAGGGGCCACCTTCTGGACCCAGATCGGAAGAATAGTTTACGGAACCCCCGATCCCAAACGAGGCTTCATGCAAAACGGAGGAACCATTCTCCATCCCAAAACAACCGTCACCGGCGGCGTCTTAGAAGCTGAATGCAGAGAACTGCTGACGGCGTTCTTTAAGGGAAAACGGTAGTGATCCTCGCTTTAGCTTCGGAGCAGGGTGAGGAGATCCCGGCCTTCGCCGGGATGACAAGTGCCCCTACAAAATTTTGCAAAAGCGTTGTCACCCCGGCGAAGGCCGGGGCCCCCTCACCCTACACTGAGTTTTGCATCACCTCCCTTATCTCCTCTTCCGTAGCTTCCACATTCACCCGGCACTTCCCAATCCCTTCGAGCAAGGAGAAATTGATCCGGTTGTCGCGGTTCTTTTTATCGAATTTCATCCATTCAATCAGCACCTCCGTCTTTCTGATGGTATCGGGTAGATTTCCATACAGACGGGTGATGGTATCGCGGATATCAGTGACCGATGCGGATGGCAGTCCCAGTTTGTTGTGCGAAAGGACCGCTTCCACGATCATCCCGTAAGCAACGGCATAGCCATGTGCAAGAGGATGACCGGAATGCATTGATTCGCTTTCGAGGGCATGACCGATGGTATGTCCGAAATTGAGAGATTTTCGGATGCCATGTTCCTCGTGGTCAGCCTCCACAACATCCTTCTTGATCTTCACCGATCTCCAGATTAACCGGCCCAGCCCTTCTTCAGAGTAATGATCTAAATTGAAATGTTTCAGATCCTGCCAGAACTCCGGATCGGCAATCAATCCTGCCTTCAGCATTTCGGCATAGCCCGACAGCAGGTTTTCGCGATCCAGAGTACGCAGAAAAGGAAGGTACAGAAAAACATGTTTCGGCTGCCTGATCACTCCAATTTCATTTTTCAGCCCGCGGAAATTTATTCCGGTTTTTCCGCCTGTGCTCGCATCAACCATTGCCAGCACAGTGGTTGGTAAATTGATAAAGGTCAGCCCGCGCTTAAATGTACTCGCAATGAATCCCCCCAGATCAGTCAACATCCCGCCACCGATATTGATAACCAGTGAACTGCGGTCGGCCCCCTTACGTCCCAGAATTTCCCACGTTGCTAAAACTTGCTCGATGTTTTTATGCTCCTCACCCGGTTCCAGAACCAAAATGTTCAGTGCAGGTATCGGCCGGAAATCCCGGATCAACGGCCAGCAATGTTTCCAGGTGTTGGTTTCGAAAAACAGAAAAATCTTACCATCTGCAAATCCGGCGGTGATATCCCGCAGATCCGACTTTAGATCGCGGGTCATACTCACTTCGTTGATACGGTAAACGGTATTCATAGGTGAAAATCTGGCGAAAGGTAATTAAATAATCTACTACCTTTGGCGGCAAAACCTATAGGAATGATTCAGTTTGATAATCTGGAGATCGCATTCCGGTATAAATCTGACCGGGAATTAAAGTTTGCTTATTGGCTTTTCAGAATGGTGGGTAATCCTAAAATCGTTCTGTTAGGTAAGAAAATCACCTGCCTGGCACTGAAACTTCACCTGCCCATTTCCTGGTTGATCAAACCGACAATCTATCGTCATTTTTGCGGAGGGGAAACCATCGAAGAGTGCATGAAGGTATCTCGCAATATGGAAAAATACGGGGTGAAATGCATTCTCGACTATTCCGTTGAAGGCAAGGATTCCCCGGAAGATATACAGGCCGCGCTTGAAGAAACCCTGCGAACCATACGGAATGCCGGTAAAAACCGTAATATTCCTTTTACGGTATTCAAACCTACCGCTTTCACCCTCGAGCATATCCTCGAAAAAGGCAGTCTGAACGAATTAAACACCGATGAGGAAAAAGCCGAAGCCCAACGGTTTCGCGATAGGGTGAATACACTATGCAAAGCCGCATACGAAGAAAATGTTCCGATCATGGTGGATGCTGAGGATGTCCGCTTCCAAGTGATGATAGATCAGGTGGTTACCGGAATGATGGAGAAATACAATAAAGAAAAAGCCATCGTTTATAACACATTGCAGATGTATCGCACTGACCGGCTGGATTTTCTGAAACAAGCCTGGCAGAAAGCAATCGATGGCAACTACTATCTTGGAATAAAATTTGTTCGGGGGGCATATATGGAACGGGAACGCGCACGTGCCTTAAAATATGGTTATCCCAGTCCGATTAATCCCGATAAGCCCACAACCGACAGCATGTACAATGACGGCCTTCGATTCACCGTTGATCACCTCGACCGGGTATCGGTTTTCAATGGCACACACAATGAAGATTCAAACCGCCTCCTCACCGAACTGATGGAACAGAAGGGCCTTGCTAAAAACGAACCTAAAATCTGGTTCAGCCAGCTGTTTGGTATGAGTGATCATGTCAGCTTCAATCTCGCCGCAGCCGGATACAATGTGGCTAAATACTTACCATACGGGCCGGTCAGGCATGTACTTCCCTACCTCATCCGCCGCGCAGAAGAAAACACTGCTGTTGCCGGGCAGAGCAACAGGGAGCTGCAAATGGCAAGAGAAGAATATAGAAGACGAAAAGAACGTTAAGAACGATAAGATATGGAAATAGATAATAGCCGGAACGCTTCAATAGCTAAGATGATTCTGATCAGTGTACCTTTTGTACTGCTCCTGGGAAGCGGTTTACTGGCTATATTCCTTTTCATCCACACCTGGATACCGACAATCATTTCAGGGATCCTGGTGATTCTGGGCTGGAGCATAACTGTCATTCTGAAACTTCTATCAGTCAAGTTCCATTTCAGCGATGACACTATATCGGTTCTTTATTACCCGATCAGTCCAATGACTTCTAATTTCAAACGAATCGATATCGCATCATATAAGTTTTTAAAATATCAGATCAAAACTTCGTTGTTGGGATTGAGAAAGGATCTGATCCTGTATGAAAGCATAGGTGGAGAAGCTGCTTCCTATCCGCCCGTTACCATTACTCTTTGCGGGAAGGAAACCATCCGCAAAATTGAAGAATATTTATCTGCTTATTGTTCCAACGGAAAGTAGTTGGTTAAAAAATATTGAAAATTTAATCGCATTGTTGGTAAATCTTTCTTTTTCCCTAACTTTCGACAAATAATTGTCCTAATCTCTTTTAACCATGAAAAAACTTTTAATTCTAGCCAGTATGCTGATCTTGATCGGTGTTGGCAAAAGCATGGCCGGTCAGGCCGATCTGTTTAGTTATGATGCCGTTACGATTGAAAACCAGATGGCTCAGCTGGATCAGCTCGAAGGATATGTCCTGGACAACCCGGGCATAACCCTTGGCCAGATGGCAACCGATGGCAATGCTCTTGCCTCAATGGTTAGTGACCCGAATGGGATTAACGGATTCAACCTGATCAATGAAAAGGTGCTCGGCATTCCAAGTTTCCTCTGGGGATGCGTGTTCAGCTGGGTCGGTGTTCTGGTTGTTTACCTGATGGGTCAGGATAAAGCAGAAACCAAATCGGCTATTATTGGTTGTGTTGTTGGAGCTGTAGCTTATTCCGCTTTTTATGGAGTTTACTACTTCGCATTATCAGGTCTTCGTTAGCTGTTAACTTTTCACGGGCTGTCTCATAATAGCAGTATTGCTTTTATGAGACAGTTTTTTTAGTAAGGTTATGAATTTCTCCCACCGTTCATTTACATTTTTACTTTTGGCTATCTGCCTTCCGCTTGCCATTTGCAAAGGGCAGCAGTATACCCGTATTCATGCTGATTTCAGCAATAAAATTAAAACCGCATCGGGTGGACAATCGCTTACCATGGGACAGGTTTTTTATGACAGGAATATCAAACAGCTCATTTATTATGTGACTTTCCCGGAGAAAGAAACCTGGGTAACTTCCGACACTGTAGTGTATCAGATTAAGGATGATAAACTGATCAGTAAAACAGCCACTTTTTCAATGGCCGAATTCACGGTTTTTCATCTCGCACTCAATAGTCATTTGCAGGATTTCGGGCTAAAAAACACACGTTATATAGCTGGGGATGTACAACGTGAAGGTGATCTTGTCATTACCACCTGGGCACCTCCGGAAAAAGCAAGTGAAAAACTGGGAAATATCCTGGTTTCGGTTAAAAGCAAGCAACTTTTCGGGGTCATTTTCCAGGATCCGCAAGGGGTCATTATTCGAAAACAATTTTTCGAAGATTACCAATTGATTAACGGTCTGGCTTTCCCGGGAAAAATTATCGAAATTAATATCAGCAATGGCATCGAAAGCTACCAGGTAACATCCTATAAAAACGTTGTGGTTGATGAAATGGAAAACGATAGCAAGTATTTTTATAATACTTCCGGCCTTCGCCTGTAACCTTCATTCACAAACACCGGATGAGGTGAGAAGTTTCAGTAAACTGTTTAAGCCAGATGAAAACAAGCCCGATTATTCCCTGAAAATTGATCCTGGCAACGAATTCAAGTTGGTTCTGACCAGCGGATTCGCCTTTTACAAAACCTTTGTTTCATCCCAGGACGGGGTAAAATGCACCTTTTATCCGAGTTGTTCCGTTTATGCGCTTAATACAATTAAAACTAACAGCCTCATCGGCGTTCTTGACGCGATCGATCGCTTAACCCGATGCAATGGGATCAGTCCTGAGAAATACCACATCCATGAACCAAGCCAGCGATTTTATGACCCGGTTGAAAAGATTCGCCATTAGCATGCGGTTTGGACGTATGTATGCGGGAATAAAGTTTGGACGCATTTATGCGTCCCTACTGTTGTTGCCAGCCAGTCTTACCGGTCAGAATATATACGACGGCCCGCATTCAAAAGAATTTGCCCAATACCTGATGCAAACCCACCAGTATCAGCTGGCCAATTCAGAATGGGAACGGGTTCTTTTTTTCAGCCCGGGCGATACCCTGGCCCGGCTTGACCTGTTAAAATCTTACCGGCTCAGCCAAAAACCAGCTGAGGGCTGGCAGAAGTTAAGCCAATGGTACCCCGCCGGCTCATTATCACGCCCATTTTCGCTGGAAGCAATCCAACTTACTCTGATACAAGGGGATTACACATCTTTGCAATCAATCCTCGAACGGTCGGCCGGATTAAGCTCCACCGAAAAATCGAATTATAAACTGGGATCATGGCTTTTGGAAGGAAAATGGATCGACCAACCCACGAAAACCCGGGAACCATCCTTTGATATTACCACCGCTGATGCCCGGCTCCTTGAGCTTTATACCAAAACAAAAAATGTTCACCGGAAAAGTCAGGCTGCATCTGTAGCTCTTTCAGCGGTGGTTCCCGGACTTGGGAAAATCTATTCGCACGACTGGAAGGACGGATTGCTGTCCCTTCTGTTTGTTGCCACCAATACCTGGCAATCTTACCGGGGTTTTTCAAAAAACGGCATCAGCAGTGTTACCGGATGGATTTTCGGCAGCCTGGCAGTTGGTTTCTATTCAGCTAACCTCTTTGGCTCCTGGAAATCGGCAAAAAGCTATAATTCAAAACAAGTCGATCTGATCAGGCATGAAACAGAAGGTATTCTTTTTACTCGTTAGCCTGATTTCTCTTGCGGCATACTCACCGGCTCAAACGGTGGGTGAAACACGCGCTTTTGCTGATAGTCTGTACACTGCAGGCCACCTGAATGAAGCTCTTCCGGCCTACCAAAGGACCGCCTTCTTTATCCGGCCCACGGTGGATGCTGAGGTTCTCAACCGTATTGCCGACTGTTTCTATTCCGGGGGCGATCTGGAAAAAGCACTGGAATTTTACGATCACAGTTACTTTGCACAAACGAACGATAGCATTAAAAAAGAGGTTCTTTTCCGGAAATCTGCCTGTTACCTGAGAAGCCATAATTACAATTTTGCCCTGATGGAATTGCTCAGCCTGGAAGATAGTTTGAGTCCAGGCTTGGAAAAGAAACGCAATTTTTACCTGGGCATGACCTGGTTTGGGTTAGAGGATTTCAGCAAAGCCGGAAGTTACTTCGAAAAGGCTGCCGAAGATTCAATGAGTCAGCAAAAGATCAAAGCGATATTTGCCGATATCAGGCATTTCTACCTTCCAAATCCGAAGCTGGCATCCTGGTTAAGCATTATCCTCCCGGGAGCCGGTCAGATCTATTCAGGAGAAATCTGGTCGGGCATCAATTCTCTTTTGCTCACCGGGTTCTTTGTCGGCCTTGGATTCTATATTGTTTCCGTATCATCACCCGTGGATGCTCTCTTTACCGCATTGCCCTGGTTTCAGCGATATTACCAGGGAGGATTCCAGCACGCCGCCGATTTCGCGAAAAATAAACGGACAGAAAACCGAAGCAAGATTTTCAACGAGGTACTAGCTGTTATTGCATCGACCAAATGATTGCTCCCTTTAAAACCCTCAGACTGAAGTCTGGGGTTAATGAAGAGTAATCTTCAACTTTGGATCATAAATTGCCAGGTTCCGTAATATATTCAAAATCTGCAACTTCGACAGTATATAAAAACTTATGTCAAGGACGAAAAGTTCATCGATAGACTTGACTAACCCCAGACTGAAGTCTGGGGGTCTTCTCTCTGGGGGTCATCCGTCTTCTGCCTCCCAGGATAGACGCAAGTATGCGTCTCTACGGTTTTCTGTCTTCTTTGTCTTCTGTCTTCTGTCTTTTGTCTCTCCTGTTCAGGCTCAACTTCAGGTCTCCCGGGAGCCTAAAGAAGTGATCGAGGTTTTCGAAGCTATGTACCGATACGATCTGCCCGAGGCCGAGCGGAAACTGAAGAAACTCAATGCCACCAATATCGATCAGAATTGGATCGACCTTGCGCACGTCAACCTTCTTTGGTGGTGGCTGATATCAGGTGATAATTCACGCGATTATGATAATCAGATGACTGTAGTGCTCAACCGGGTCATCAACCGGTTTAAAAACCGTCCGATCGACAAAATGACCAACGAAGAGGTTTTTACGATGATACACAGCTATGCTTACCTGACACGGGTGGATATCTACCAGGAAAGATATTTCGTAGGGATAGTCAATCTACGGCATACTCTTGACTTTTTAGAGATTGCACTAAACAAGGTATACCAATACGATAAATTTATGATGGTCAGTGGTTTGTATAATTATTTTGCTGCAGTTACGCTAATCAAATATCCGGTTTTCACTCCTTTTTTTACATTTGCTCCGGCGAGCGACCGAAACCTGGGATTTCAGCTGCTCAATCGATGTTCCCAAATGGATAACATCCTGATTAAGAATGAATCGCTCTATTATCTAATGAAGATAAATTATCAGCTGGAAGAAAATTTCGATCGCGCTTTACCTATTGCAGATCAACTCATCAGACAATATCCGAATAACCTGATTTACCATTTTCACCGGTTTATGATTCTGATCGAGGCCAACCGCAGGCCCCAGGCCTTGGCTCAATACACCAAACTGATGGAAGTTTCAATTAAAGCTCCAGGTCTCAATTCATTGCAGCGCAACCATCTGGTTGATATCGCAAAAAAAAGGCTGCTGAAAGAAAAAATTAATCCGGCAATCTGATCAGTTTTTCCATTCCGTCTTTGAAATTGCATCTATAACCAATATATGGATGCAAATACTATTATACCTAAACTGGCACTGGCATTGATACCTGGTATCGGGGCCAATATTGCACGGGCACTGATGGCACGATGCGCCACGGCCGAAGAGATTTTCAGGCTCAAACGCCGGGATCTGATTTCGATACCAGGGATTGGAACACTTCTGGCCGACCGGTTGCTTCATACCGAAACATTCAAGCGGGCTGAAGAAGAGATCCGCTTTATGGAAAAGGAGCGCCTGGATTGCCGTTTTCTGTTCGATGAAGACTATCCTCCACGGTTGGCTCAATGTCCGGATGCACCAATTGTTTTTTTTCTGCGTGGCGGACTTCCGGGACCGGATTTCCGCATGCTCAGTGTGGTTGGTACCCGCAACCCCACAACCCGGGGAAAACAGATCACCCGCGACCTGATCCAGGGGCTGGCAGACAAGGGTCATCCGGTAGTAATCACATCTGGCCTGGCATATGGAATTGATATACAAGCTCATATAGCGGCCCTTGAATCTGGCCTAAAAACAATTGCCGTTCTGGGTCATGGATTTCATACTCTATATCCGGCTATCCACCGGCAAATCGCTGATAGAATTACTGAACAGGGAGGGCTGATTTCCGATTTCTTCAGCCACAATCTGCCGGAGCCAAAGAATTTCATTCGCCGCAACCGGATCATTGCCGGCCTGACGGAGGCGACACTGGTGGTGGAGTCCGGCATTAAAGGAGGTGCCATGGTAACAGCCGAGATGGCCAATTCCTATGATCGTGACGTAATGGTTATACCCGGCCGGCCCGACGATCTCATGTCACAGGGATGTAACTATCTGATCCGAAGCAATCAGGCTTCATTGGTCGAGAGTGCCGGGGATATTGAATACTTGCTGGGCTGGAACCAGGGTCCGGTAAAGAAACCACCCTCTGAACCCATGCTGTTTGAACAGCTCGATCCCGATGAAATGACCATCTACGGATTGCTAACCGGGTCTCCTTTGTCGGTCGACCAGATCTGCCGGTTGGCCGGGTTTCCGGTTCAGAAAGTTTCCTTTCTTCTTTTAGGCCTGGAATTCAAGGAATTAATCCAGGCAATGCCTGGAAAACTGTACGCACGGAACGATAATTAATTTCTTGAAAATATGATCGAAATCGTTTTTTTCTAATCAAAATTCTTCTACTTTTTCGGCCATAAAACCTATTGAGTAAATCTTAAAAACCTTAACAAGAATGGATCCACGAGTAGAAAAATTCATGGCAAAAATTATTGCCAAGAACCCGAGCGAAGTAGAATTCCACCAGGCCGTCCTGGAAGTTTCGGAATCACTGATTCCCTTTATCGAAGAAAATCCGAAGTACAAGCATGCCAAGATTCTGGAACGCATAGCTGAACCGGAGCGGGTATTGATGTTCCGTGTTCCCTGGCAGGATGACAAGGGAGAAATCCAGATCAACAGAGGCTATCGTATTGAGATGAACAGTGCAATCGGACCCTACAAAGGCGGCTTGCGTTTTCATCCGACGGTCAACCTCGGCATTTTGAAATTCCTGGCTTTCGAGCAGGTATTCAAAAACTCATTAACTACCTTGCCCATGGGCGGTGGAAAAGGGGGATCGGATTTCGACCCGAAAGGAAAATCAGACTCTGAAGTTATGCGGTTCTGCCAGAGTTTCATGACTGAGCTTGCCCGGCATATCGGACCAGACACTGACGTTCCGGCCGGTGATATCGGCGTTGGCGGTCGTGAGATTGGGTTCCTGTTTGGACAATATAAACGGCTGAGAAACGAATTTACCGGTGTTCTTACCGGCAAAGGCCTCGAATGGGGAGGCAGTTTGATCCGTCCGGAAGCTACCGGTTACGGATGTGTCTATTTTGCACAGGAAATGTTAGCCACCCGGGGCGAAACCTTCAAAGGCAAAACAGTATCGATTTCAGGTTCAGGAAACGTGGCACAGTATGCTTGTGAAAAAGCTACTGAATTTGGCGCTAAAGTAGTAACCATTTCTGATTCAAATGGTTTCATTCACGACCCTAAGGGAATTACCCCTGAAAAACTGGCCTGGGCAATGGAACTTAAAAACGTTCGCCGCGGCCGGATCAGCGAATATGCCGATAAATTCAACTGCGATTATCATGAGGGCCAGCGCCCATGGGGAGTAAAAGTTGATATCGCTTTGCCATGCGCCACCCAGAATGAAGTCAACGACGAGGAAGCCCGCACCCTGATAAAAAACGGATGCATCTGCGTTTCCGAAGGAGCCAACATGCCATCCACTCCCGAAGCCGTTGAAGTATTCCTGGCCGCTAAAATCCTGTACGCCCCGGGTAAGGCTGCCAATGCCGGCGGAGTGGCCACTTCAGGCCTGGAAATGTCGCAAAACTCAATGCGCCTGAGCTGGACCCGTGAAGAGGTCGATACCCGTTTACAAACTATTATGATCAATATTCACAAAACCTGCCAGAAATACGGTAAGGGAAAAGATGGATACATTAACTATGTCAACGGCGCCAATATAGGCGCTTTTGTCAAAATTGCCGATGCCATGATGGCACAAGGACTTGTTTAACCAAATCAGTTGTCTGAAAAAAGCTGCCCGATTTTCAGGCAGCTTTTTTTTGTACAAAAGGTTAAAAAAACCACGGAGACAAAGAGAACATAGAGAAACACAGAGATAATCACCGTGGAACTCCGTGTACTCTGTGCCTCCGTGGTGATTAGTTTTTTATCTTTGCCCACTCAAATAATCAGGATGGAACTAACAGATACTCATTGCCATATATATCTTCCCGAATTTGACAGCGACCGGAACACCACGGTGCAGCATGCGTTCGCATCCGGAATAACCCGGATTTTTCTTCCTCATGTCGATCGGTCAACAACCGGCAGCCTTTTGGAACTTGCTGATCAGTACCCTCAAAATTGCTTCCCGATGATGGGCCTTCATCCAATCTCCGTGAATGCCGCCTTTGAACAGGAACTCGAACACGCAGAGTCATTACTTGACACGCGTAAATTCTATGGCATTGGAGAAGTGGGTATCGACCTGCATTGGGATAAAACTTTCCGCGATCAGCAGGAAGAAGCTTTCCGGATTCAACTCGGATGGGCTTCAAACAGGAATCTCCCGGTAATCATTCATGTAAGGAACAGTCATGCCGAAACCGTCCAAATCATTGAGAGATCAGGGCTTACAAACCTGACTGGCATCTTCCATTGTTTTACCGGAACACCGGATCAGGCCAGGGAAATCATCGGGCTGGGGTTCCATCTCGGAATCGGAGGGGTATCAACCTTTAAAAATTCCGGCCTTGATCAGGTACTTCCACATATTGATCCAAAATGGATAGTTCTCGAAACGGATTCACCCTACCTGGCTCCGGTTCCTTTCAGGGGAAAACGAAATGAACCTTCCTATCTGGTTCACACCGCATCCAAAGTGGCCAGTATATATAACATGACCATTGATAAGCTCGGACAACTGACAACCGAGAACAGTAAAAACCTATTCGGGATCTGAATAAGCTGAAATAACTGTTTAGATCAATGGGTTTAATAATTTTTTTGTAATTTTCGCAGCGTTTTTTGGAGAGATGGCCGAGTGGTCGAAGGCGCACGCCTGGAAAGCGTGTACCCTGCGTGAAGCGGGGTCGAGGGTTCGAATCCCTCTTTCTCCGCTAATTTTTTTATTAATTTTGTCAAACAAACACGGAAACAAGTATTAACCAATCGATTTTTTAGTCATGAAAAAACTTGCTTTGATAGCTATTTTTGGGATGCTTACATTAGGAGCATCGTTTCTTGTTCTTAAGGCTCAGAATCAGCCTACCACATCTCCGGACACTTCAATTAAGCCTAAACCAGCTATTGTTGCTCCGGCAGCTACAAAAACCGCTCCTGTTGAAGCGGAAAAGTCTATGCACCAGGTAGTAAAAGAAAAATTTATTGAAGGGGGCGCCGGGTTTATGGGCATTATCGCCCTTACCATGATTGTAGGTTTGGCAATATCCATTGAAAGGATCATTTACCTTTCACTTTCGACCACCAATACCGACAAACTCCTGACAAAAATGGAAAAAGCCCTTGCCGAAAACGGAATTGAAGGTGCCAAAGAAGTATGCCGCGACACCCGCGGTCCGGTTGCCAGCATTTTCTATCAGGGACTGGAACGCCATTCTGAAGGTCTTGACATGGTTGAGAAATCGATTCTTTCCTATGGCAGTGTTCAGATGGGCCTCCTCGAAAAAGGGCTGACCTGGATTTCCCTTATGATTGCTACCGCACCTATGTTGGGATTCCTAGGTACAGTAATCGGGATGGTTCAGGCATTTGATTCAATCCAGAAAGCCGGTGAAATTTCCCCGACCCTGGTTGCCGCCGGTATCAAGGTTGCTTTGTTAACCACAGTTTTCGGTTTGATCGTAGCTATGATCCTCCAGGTACTTTATAATTATTGCCTTTCAAAAATCGACTCCATCACAAACGATATGGAGAACGGATCCATCAGCTTCATGGATATCCTGATCCGCTACAACATGTCGAAAAAATAAAGGAAAGGAGTTCCTATTATGAAGAAACAGAAAACTTTAATACGCATTGCCGAGATATTCTTTTTTACGTTAATGGGCATAAGCGTAGTGTTGACATTCATCTTCTATTTAAATATCGGGAATGTTAACTCAAATGACCTGCTGCCGAAGCGAATCGCAGATATGGGGCCCACACTCGATTATTTACTCTTTTGGGCTTACCTGTTATCTGTTTTGGCAGTACTCTTTGCTATCGGATTTCCGGCAATTCAAATCTTTTCAAACCCGAAAGGAGGCCTGAAACCCCTGCTTGCTGTTGTGGGAATCGGTGTTTTAATGTTCATCGCCTATCAACTTGGTGATGATACCATTATGAATATTGCTGGTTACAGTGGCCCTGATAACGTCCCTTCACATTTGAAAATGACAGACATGGCCATTTTTTCCATGTATGCCATGACTGCTGGTGCCGTTATTGCCCTCTTGTATTCAGAGATTAGTAAACTATTCAAATAAACTGAGGTATGGCTAGGAAAAAAAGAAAATTTCCGCAAATTGCAAGTGCATCGCTGGCTGACATCGCCTTTTTGCTTATTATCTTTTTTATCGTTTCCACTACCATGGACGTGGACACCGGTATCTACCGGTTACTCCCTCAATGGGTGGACAATGTGGAAGCACCAAAAATCAATAAGCGGAATACCTTCGTTGTTCTGATCAATAAAAACAATGACCTGCAAATTGGTGGTAGATTTGCTCAAATCTCTGATATCAAAGACCGCCTCAAGGAATTTATCCTGAATCCGCAGGATAATCCCAACCTGTCTGAAAAGAAGGAGGAGGTTATTGAAGGGATCGGGCCGTTCATGAGATCGCAGGGAATTGTCTCTCTTCAGAATGACAGGGGTACTGACTATGGAGCCTATATGCAGGTGCAGAATGAGCTGGTAAGGGGAATCAATGAGCTACGTGATGAATATGCGGCGCAACGATTCGGAATGAAAATGAATAAACTGAGCGAAGCCCAGCAAGAAGCAGTTAAGAAAGCGTTCCCAACTGCAATCTCTGAAGCTGAACCTCAGGAAATCAAATAACTGGAGATTAAATTATGTCAAAATTCAATCCCAAGGGCGGCAAAAAGGAGACGCCGGGAATTACAACCGCCTCCCTCCCTGATATCATGTTTATGTTACTTTTCTTCTTCATGGTTTCTACAACCCTGAGACAAAATGAGCTTAAAATAACAACCAAATTGCCTTATGCAACGGAAATTACCAAGCTGGAAAAAAAGTCTCTGGTAAGCTACATCTTTGTGGGCTCCCCCCGCAAGGAATATGCAGCTTCTTTGGGAACTGAATCCCGTATCCAGCTGGATGATAATTTTGCTGTGGTTAATGACATCAGAGGGTATATCGCAGGTGAATGGGAAAAACGTGATGAAGCCGACAGGCCGAAAATGACCGTTTCCCTTAAGGCTGATGAAAAGACCAAAATGGGGATCATTAATGAGATCAAAACCGAACTTAGAAAAGCCGAAGCACTGAAGATTAATTATTCGGCTAAAAAGAGATCAGTGGAGACCCGGAATAATTAGAATCAGCATAGATAATTACAGACAAGGCCGCAGTTACGCGGCCTTTTTGTTTAACGTCACCACATTAGGCACAATAGTTCACAATAGATGTTCATTAACTGATTAATTTTGGCACACAGAAGAATGTCACCCTTGTATTAACGAAAGGATACTAATGTGACCTAATGTGCCTATTGTGGTTGATTTTATCCTTCTGCAGCCTCCCGGGCATTTCGTTCCTTTTCTATTCTGGCCGAAACAAAAATTGAGGCCTCGAAAAGCAGGTACATCGGGATGGTAACCATGATCTGGCTGAATATATCCGGTGGAGTGATAATCCCGGCCACCAAAAGGATGACGATTATTGCGTGCTTACGGTATTTCCGCATAAATGATGGTGTGATGATGCCAACCTTGCTCAGGAAATACACAAGGATTGGCAACTCAAAAATCAATCCGCTTGCAAAAACCAGCGAGGTAATAATGCCGATGTAGGACTTCAGATTAATCTGGTTCAACACCACACTGCTTACCGAGTAACTGCCCAAAAAGTTAATCGTGAGTGGTACAATCATAAAATAGCCGAACAGGATGCCGAGCATAAAAAGCATGGTAGTGTAAAAAACCATCCCCCGTGAATATTTTCGTTCCTTATTTTTAAGAGCCGGCATGATAAACCGGTATAACTCCCACAATATATAGGGAGCAGCCAGTATCATCCCTCCATAAAGAGCTATCGTAATATGGATCCGGAACTGGCCGGCCATTTCAATATTGATCAGCTGGAACGGAAGATTATTGATACACAATTTATCGGTATGAACCCAATGCCCAAACTGGCATAACATCCTGTTGGTAAAGAAATCTATCTCCTTGGGTGCCAGTAAAACATTGAAAATAATTTTCTTGAGCAAGAAGGCTATGACCGCAAAAACCCCCACAGAGGCGATTGAACGTAACAAATGACCCCGAAGCACCTCAAGGTGTTCAAGAAAAGTCATATCGTTCGCATCCTTGTTTTTGAGCTTTTTCTTGTCCACAACGGAGCGAATTATATTTTTGGGAAATGCCTGAAGATCGGAATCAGAAGAATTCTGTTACTCCTTCTTGTCGCCCGGATTAACCGGATGGGTTTCTTCATCATTACTCTTTGAAGCATCCTTGAATTCTTTAATGCCCTTACCGAGACCGCGCATCAGTTCGGGAATTTTTTTCCCTCCGAACAGCAAAACCACTACAAGGACAATCAGAATAATTTCAGTAGGTCCGAGAACCCCAGCTAATACAAATGATAAATTCATGTCGATATCTTTTAATTAAAGCAGAGCAAAGGTATAACATTTTCATAGAAACTCTGGTTTTTATACTTTCGCCAAGTATTTTTCGATCCGAAAAGAAATCAGACATCTTCATTACTATGGAATATAACTTCAGGGAAATCGAACCCAGGTGGCAGGCTTACTGGAAATCGCGCGGGACTTTTGAAGTCACCGTTGATCCCGCAAAACCAAAATTTTATGTGTTGGACATGTTCCCCTACCCTTCCGGTGCAGGCCTTCATGTCGGCCATCCTCTGGGCTACATCGCTTCTGATATCTATTCCTGGTATAAACGCCTGAATGGGTTTAATGTGCTCCATCCGATGGGATATGATGCATTCGGACTTCCGGCAGAGCAATATGCCATCCAAACCGGACAGCATCCATCCATAACCACCGAAAACAATATCCGCCGTTACCGCGAACAGCTCGATAAAATCGGATTTTCCTTCGATTGGTCGCGCGAGGTAAGAACCTGTGATCCTGACTATTATCACTGGACCCAATGGGTGTTCATTCAACTCTTTAAACATTGGTACAATACGCAAACCGGTAAGGCTGAACCGATTGATTTGCTGATCCGCCATTTTCAGGAGGCAGGTACATTGGGATTGAATGCGGCTTGCACCGAATTGCTCGATTTTACCGCTTCCGACTGGAACAACATGTTGCCGGAAAAGCAGCAGGAAGTGCTGCTGAATTACCGGCTGGCCTACCTGGCCGAAACCTTAGTCAACTGGTGCCCTGCATTGGGAACGGTTTTGGCCAATGATGAGGTAAACGAGGGTTTCTCGGTAAGGGGCGGGCACACGGTTGAACAAAAGAGAATGAAACAATGGCTGCTCAGGGTCTCAGCCTATTCCGAACGGCTGCTCAAAGGACTGGACCAAATCGATTGGACCGATTCCCTCAAGGAGATGCAGCGCAACTGGATAGGACGATCCGAAGGAGCCAACATGTTCTTCGCTGTGCCTTCACATAATATTACTATTGAAATTTTCACAACAAGGGCCGATACCATTTATGGCGCAACCTTTATGGTGCTGGCTCCTGAATCGGAACTGGTCGCAGTCCTCACTCAACCCGATCACTTGCAGGATGTCCAAACCTACCTTCAGGAAACCCGAAAGCGCACTGAACGCGAAAGGATGACGGAAGTCAAAAAGGTTACCGGTGTTTTTACCGGCTCTTACGCTATTAACCCTTTCACAGGACTTGAAATGCCGATATGGGTAGCCGACTATGTTCTGGCCGGATACGGAACGGGTGCTATTATGGCCGTTCCAGCCCATGACAGCCGGGATTTCAAGTTCGCCCTGCGATTTAACCTGCCGATTACCCAGGTGGTTATGCAACCCGGACAAGTACCCACAGATCCCTATACCTGGAATGATTCATTCGATGCCAGGGAAGGTACCATGATGAATTCCGGTTTTCTGAATGGATTGTCAGTGCCCGAAGCAATTGCCCGCACCCAGGTAGAGGTTGAAGCCCGCGGGATCGGAACAGTCCAGGTAAACTATCGTTTGCATGATGCCATTTTTAGCAGGCAGCGTTATTGGGGCGAACCCTTCCCGGTATATTATAAAAATGGCTTACCTTATGTGATGAATGAATCGGAACTGCCGGTCAGACTGCCCGAGGTAGATGCTTTTCTTCCGACTGAAAAGGGTGAGCCCCCGCTGGGGCGAGCCGCTGGATGGGTCACAGCTGACGGTTACCCCATCGAGCTCAGTACCATGCCGGGATTTGCCGGATCATCTGCCTACTACCTCCGGTATATGGATCCGCTTAATAAAAAAGCCCTCGTTTCAAAAGAAGCCAACGAGTACTGGCAAAATGTCGATTTGTACGTGGGCGGTACCGAACATGCCACCGGGCACCTGATCTATTCGCGTTTCTGGAACAAATTTCTTTTTGATACCGGAACTGTTTGCAAGGATGAACCCTTCCGCAAACTGATCAATCAGGGCATGATGCAGGGCCGGTCCAATTTCGCTTATCGCATCAAGGGCACCAATCAGTTTGTTTCACTCGGATTGAAAGATCTGTACGAAACTACTGCTATCCATGTGGATGTCAACATGGTCAGTCATGATATCCTGGATACGGAAGCATTCCGGAACTGGAATCCCGAATACAAAAACGCGGAATTTATCCTCGAAAATGGCAAATATATTTGCGGATGGGCCGTTGAGAAGATGTCGAAATCAATGTACAATGTGGTTAATCCGGATATAATAATAGAAAAATATGGGGCTGATACGCTGAGGCTTTACGAGATGTTCCTGGGCCCGGTGGAGCAATCAAAGCCCTGGGATACCAACGGGATCGATGGTGTACATAAATTCTTCCGCAAACTTTGGAGGCTGTTCTATCAGGATCCGCATGGCTGGATGGTGGTGGATGAAGTTCCCTCCATGGCTGAATTAAAAATTTTGCATCGCACCATCAAAAAAATCGAGGACGATATTGAGCGCTTTTCATTCAATACGGCGGTGAGCACATTCATGATCTGTGTAAATGAACTGACCGACCTGAATTGTCACATCAAGCAGATCCTTGAGCCGCTGCTCATTCTGATTGCACCATTTGCCCCCCATTTTGCAGAAGAGTTGTGGAACAGGTTCGGCCATGAAGAAAGTATCTCAAAAGCCCGCTGGCCGATATTGGATAAATCCTATCTGATAGAGGACACCATAGAATATCCTGTTTCCTTTAACGGGAAAATGCGTTTCAAGATTGAACTTCCGGCTGATATGGATGTCTTACATATTGAAAATGCAGTAATGGGCCACAAATTGACCGAAAAACATCTTCAGGGAGCCAAACCAAAAAAGATCGTTGTCGTACCTGGGCGGATTATTAATATCGTATTCTAAATCCCTGATATTCATGTCATCAAAAGATAAAGCAATCATTTTACTAAAAAGGGCGCTGGAAAATAAAAAACGGATCATCCTGATTGGTTCTGCCAGTATCGGCCTGATCATCCTCGGTTGGGTTGCCGGGCACCTCAACTGGGACATGATATTTAATAAGGAATCTGTTTCGGTTCCGGTTGTTGTTCAGCCGGTTGTGTATGACGGATTTGAAATGTCTGTGGACTCATTTGATATTGAGACCATCTCGATCCGGTCAAATCAGTTCTCCTCAGAGATCCTTTTGGAAAGAGGGGTCAGCATGGGTACGATTGACCGGCTGGCCAAAGAATTCATGTACATTTTCGATCTACGCAAAATGAAAGCCGGCAACCGTCTTAACTTTTATTATACGCCGGATACCCTTCATCAGCTTCAATATATGATTTATGAGAAAAATGCATCGGAATACGTTGTTTACAATTTCAGGGATTCTCTCCAGGTGAGTTTAAAAAGGAAAGAAATCAAAACAGAAATATGCTACATGGAGGCAGAAATAGGAAAAGGATCGTCAATTTGGCAAGCTGTAAAGGATCAGGGAGTGAACGATGAAATTGTAAGCGAGATTGTGAGTGTTTATCAGTGGATGATCGATGCGTACTCGATAAAACCCGGAGATCGCTTTGAGGTTATTTTTGAAAACCAAACAGTTAATAATGTATCGATTGGTGCGGGCAAAGTGCTTGCTGCAAGGTTTATGTATAGCAAGAAATGGTTTGAGGCTTACAATTTCGAACAAAACGGGATATCAAGCTACTTTAATCAAAAAGGAGAAAGCCTCAGGCGCGCATTTCTGAAAGCTCCGTTGGATCCAAGTTCCTTCCCGATCAGTTCGAGGTTTTCGAGCAGCCGTATGCACCCGATATTGAGAATCCGGCGTCCTCATTACGGGGTGGATTATGCAGCACCATCGGGAACCGATGTTGTCAGTATCGGTGATGGAAAAGTGATTCAGAGAAGTTACAAAAGCGGCAGTGGCAACATGCTCAAGATAAAGCACAATGCCACCTTTACCACCGGATATATGCACCTGAAAGGATATGCAGCCGGAATCAATGTAGGATCAGCGGTACGAATGGGCCAAGTCATAGGCCAGGTCGGGGCAACAGGTCTGGCTACCGGTCCCCACCTTGATTTTCGCATCTGGCAAAATGGAAAGCCGGTTGATCCGTTAAAGGTGGAATCGCCTCCGTCTGAACCGGTTAATCCGAAGCTACGGCCGGTATATGATTCGATTGTTAAGAGTTACAAGAATGAGTTTGTGCGTTATAAGAAGCTGGCTACAAGCTCTGTAGATAATTTTTAATAGTCTCAGGATAGTACCGGTGTTCCAATTGATGGATGCGGCTGGCCAGATCTTCAGGGGTATCATTGGGAAGAACCGGGCATTCAGCCTGAAAGAGGATTTTGCCACGGTCATATTCTTCATCGATCAGATGTATGGTAATGCCTGATTTTTTGCGCCCTTCACGGATTACAGCCTCATGGACCCGCATACCATACATGCCCTTGCCACCGAAGTCGGGAAGCAAAGCAGGATGAATATTAATTATCCTCCGGGGAAAAGTTATCAACAGGTAATCAGGAACCAGCCATAAAAAGCCGGCAAGAACCAGGACATCTATTGCAGCTTCATTCAAAACATCAAGTACCTGGCGGGTATTATAAAAAGTATTCCGATTAAAAACCATTACCGGAACTGAAAGATTTTTAGCCCGTTCTAGTACATAGGCATCAGCCTTATTCGACAGAACGCACTTAACGGAATGATTCGCATCCCTGGAAAAGTAGCGGATTATCTGTTCAGCGTTGGACCCGGACCCTGATGCAAAAATTGCTATATTACTCATTGAATGATCGTTACCGTAAATAACCAAAATGATCTCCGAATTTTCGACCCGCCTTTAAAATTGAAGAATTAACCAGAAATTTCCCCGATTAAAATAAAAAAACTCATATTTTTTGATAATCAGGATGAGAAGTGCTTTATTTGCATGGCAAAAATTATCAGGATTACTGCTTAATTTATTATTAATTAAAACTTTAAAGCTATGTCAGACATTGAATCCAGAGTTAAAGCGATTATCGTAGACAAGCTGGGCGTTGACGAATCTGAAGTAACCCGCGAATCCAGCTTCACGAATGATCTCGGAGCTGACTCACTGGATACGGTTGAGCTGATCATGGAATTTGAAAAGGAATTTAACCTTGCTATTCCGGATGATCAGGCAGAAACGATCGTAACGGTTGGTGATGCGGTGAAGTATGTTGAGGAAAACACAAAAGGGTAACTTAACCATAAATTTGGGTTAGGAATATGGCATTAAAACGGGTAGTGGTAACAGGTCTCGGTGCATTAACGCCGATCGGTAATACAGTAAAGGAGTTCCGCGAATCATTATTTAATGGTGTTAGCGGGGCTGTTCCGATTACCCGTTTTGATACTTCCCTGCACAAAACGAAGTTTGCCTGCGAATTGAGGAATTATGATCCAGGCAATTTTTTCGATCGCAAAGAAGCCCGAAAACTGGATCTCTATTGTCAGTACGCGATTATCAGTGCAAATGAAGCGATCAAGGATTCCGGCCTCAACCTTGAAAAAACCGACAAGGACCGGGTTGGTGTGATTATGTCATCCGGCATTGGTGGCATGGGTACTTTTGAAGATGAAATATCCGCCTTTGCCCGGGGTGATGGCACTCCCAGGTTCAATCCGTTTTTTGTACCCAAGATGATTTCAGATATCGCATCTGGGCAAATCTCAATTAAGTACGGTTTCCGCGGTCCCAACTATTGCACCGTGGCAGCATGCGCCTCATCGACCGTCTCTTTGATCAATTCATTTGACCATATCCGCCTCGGACGGGCCGAAGTTATGGTTGTAGGTGGTTCCGAAGCACCGATAACACCCGCAGGATTGGGTGGTTTTAATTCGCTGCACGCCTTGTCAACCCGGAATGATGATCCTAAAACGGCTTCACGGCCATTTGATCTCGATCGTGACGGATTTGTCATGGCAGAAGGCGGAGGTGCTCTGATTCTTGAAGAATATGAACATGCCATAAAACGCAGCGCCAGAATCTATTGTGAACTCGTTGGAGGAGGCTTATCTGCTGATGCCTACCACCTGACGGCACCGCATCCCGAGGGTTCGGGTGCTGCATTGGTCATGATCAATTCATTGAAAGATGCAGACTTAAAACCGGAAGCTATCGACTACATCAATGTTCACGGTACTTCTACACCGCTTGGTGATGTGGCCGAACCAATGGCTGTTCTTTCTGTTTTCAAAGAACATGCCTATAAACTCAGTATTAGTGCTACCAAATCCATGCATGGCCATCTGTTAGGTGCCGCTGGAGCTATTGAAGCCATTGCTTGTATTTGTGCCATTCTGGATAGCAAAATTCCGCCAACAATCAATCATTTTACCGATGATCCACAGATTGACAGTAAGCTGGATTTTACTTTCAATAAAGCCAAAGAACGTGAAGTCAGGTATGCGCTAAGCAATACATTCGGATTCGGCGGTCATAACGCCACAGTCATATTTAAAAAAATGGATGCCTGACCGGTGAAGGGCTCTCCAAAAAAGATTTTTTATTCTCATCTGATCCGTATTTTGGGCTTTTTACCCGGAAAAATCGGACTGTATGAACTTGCTTTCATACACAAATCAGCATCTCTTTCCGACTCCAAGGGCAATCCACTTAATTACGAACGTCTTGAATATCTTGGTGATGCCGTCCTGGGAGTGATCATTGCCGAATTCTTATACCGTCAGTTTCCCGACCGAAATGAGGGATTTCTTACGAAAATGCGATCGAAAATTGTTAACGGCGACAACCTTTCAATGCTGACACAGCAAATGGGCTTAACCCAATTATTGGACAATCGCATTCAGCATGAACAGGCCAATCGCCATATACTCGGCGATGCCTTTGAAGCCCTGATCGGCGCAATTTACCTGGATAAAGGCTACAGGAGAACCAGGAGATTTGTCATTCGCAGGGTCATCCGGAAACACGTCGACCTGATTGAACTCGAGCGGAACGAAACCAATTTTAAAAGCCAGTTAATTGAATGGGCGCAAAAGAACAAGAAGGAGGTCACTTTCTATACGGACATCGAACCCTATGATCCTACACACTTTATATCGTTTGTCAGTATTGGTGATACCCTGTTTGGCAGTGGTACCGGAGTTTCCAAGAAGGAGGCCGAACAGAATGCAGCCCTGGAAACCCTGAAAGAACTGAATGAATAAAAATGAATAAAATCAGGAGATTTGCCCTGTCGCTCAATACCAGTTCACCGGTCTATGGTCTTGGACTCCTGACCGATGAGCCGGATTACCGGTTATGCTGGTTGCTCAATCAGAACTATTCCTGGGATTTGGTTAGATCAGACGATATTCTAATCACGGATAAAAATAGCTCTATTCCCCAATCATACGCCTGTTTCGAAAGCAATGCCAACCATCAGCCTGCTATAAAGCTCATCGGTAACCGATCGAAAGAAGGGCTGTGGCTGACGGTTTTTCAGCAGGTCGATTTTTTGCTGGTTGTTTCCGTTCAGGATCCGGCAGGACAGTATCTCGATGAACTTAAAAGCACAATAGGCACAAAGATCCCGCAGATCAGGGGGTTATTCAAAGTACCGTTACCATCCTTTTGCTATCTTTGATGGTATGAGGAGAACCTTTATCTGGATTTTATCGATCGTCAGTTCCGCTGCGGTTATAGCCCTCATATTCATTCAGCTCATGTGGGTCCAGGATGCGTTTGAAGTTCAGAAACAACAATTTAACTTATTGATTAACAAAAGTCTGGCTCAGGTTACTTCAAAACTGGAACTCAAAGAGACGTATACCCAGATTCAGGGTGAATTAGTTCGATCGGGCGATAGCCTCGGGTTAAGCAGATTGAATCTTTCCAAATCCCTCACAACCACCGAAGACAATCAGTCTTATGATTCTCCGGAAATCAACCAGAGCTACTATTTCTTTCAGGACCAGAATCCGGGCAATGTAGAAACTCAGGTGGATCTTATTTCAGGGGATACGGCAATAATTGTTTCGGGAAATTCTCTCTATCAGAACGATTCTTTGGGAATACCGGACCGGCCCCAAAAACTTCGAAGCGAACCCGATCAAACCTTCAACTTACTGATGACCAATAAGAAAGTATATATTGAAAAGGTCATTAACCAAATTTTGCAAAACGAAGGACGTATCGAGGAGCGGTTAAGTTATTCCACACTGGATAGCCTGATACGTGAGGAATTCGACGAAAAAGGAATAGCATTGCCCTTTGAATTTGCCGTTCGGACCGGAAATGTGAGGTACACCCTTCGCAGTGCCGGTTTCAACCCGATGGTTAAGTTCCAGAAATACCGATACTTACTGTTTCCGCATGATGTTAGGACTTCTCCGAATTTTCTCGTAGTTTATTTCCCGACCCGTGAGAATTACCTGTTCCGGTCGGTAGGTACCATGGCAGGAGCTTCATTGACACTTGCCCTCATCATCCTGATTATATCGTTGGTTGCCATTTATGTTATTTTCAGGCAGAAAAGGCTATCTGAGATCAAAAACGATTTTGTCAATAACATGACCCATGAACTAAAAACACCGATTTCCACCATATCACTGGCTTCACAAATGCTTGCGGATAAAAGCCTGAGCAATGATTCAAAAAACCTGGAGCATATATCCTCGCTCATTCAGCAGGAGAGTAAACGGCTTGGAAATCAGGTTGAAAGAGTACTTCAGATGTCGATATTGGAAGAAGGTAAAATGAGCTTGAGAATCCAGCCAGTCTATTTTGATAATCTCGTCCGGCAGGCTTTTGAGAAAATCTCCCTGCAGATCCAGAAAAGAAACGGTTCCATTGAACTCGACCTCAATAGTGGAGAAGATCCCATTGATGGCGACGAAACACATCTGACTAATGTGGTATTCAACCTGATTGACAATGCCATGAAATACTGCCAGAACGATCCTGTAATCAGGATTTTAACCCATTCCACTTCCCGGTCGATCCAGGTAAGGATCAGCGACAATGGCATTGGTATCGGCAAGGAATATCTCAATAAGATTTTCGATAAATTCTTTAGGGTACCTACTGGTAACGTTCATGACGTTAAGGGTTTCGGACTCGGATTAAGTTACGTGAAAAAAGTTGTCGAGCAACATCACGGAACAATCTCTGTATGCAGCGAACCCAATGCAGGCACCACCTTTACGTTGATTATTCCTAAAAAATATAAGTCATGATGACAAGCAACGGAAGAATTCTTCTGGTCGAGGATGATGTTAACCTCGGCAGCCTCTTGCGGGAATATCTAAAAGCCAAGGGGTTTATAACCGACCTGGAAACAGATGGAGAAAAAGGTTTCCGGGCATTTAAAAAAGACCATTTCGACCTTTGTATCCTGGATATCATGCTTCCCGTTAAAGACGGTTTTACCCTGGCCAGGGATATCCGTATTCAAAATCCCGAAATTCCGATCATCTTTCTGACTGCAAAATCTATGAAAACGGATATATTGGAAGGATTCCGCGCAGGGGCAGATGATTACATGACCAAACCATTCAGCATGGAAGAGCTCCTGCTGCGCATTGAAGCCGTTTTACGCCGCACAACGCGTGCGGAACAGCACACAATATTCACTTTGGGTAAGTATGTTTTTGATGCCAATAAGCAACTCCTGACCAGTGAAGATAAAACCATAAATCTGACGACCAAAGAATCGGATCTGCTTAAGATGCTCTGTCAACATCCAAATCAGGTACTGGAACGTAATTATGCTTTAAAAGCGATCTGGAAAGACGATAATTACTTTAACGCCAGGAGCATGGATGTTTATATTACCAAGATCAGGAAACATTTGAGTGATGAACCGGTAATCCAAATCCTTAATGTTCACGGAAAAGGATACAAACTGCTGAGGGAATTCCTCTAATCAAGCTTCAGTACGGCAAGGAATGCGGATTGGGGCACCTCCACATTACCGATCTGTTTCATTTTTTTCTTTCCTTTTTTCTGCTTCTCAAGGAGTTTGCGTTTCCTCGTGATATCCCCGCCATAGCATTTAGCTGTCACATCCTTACGGAAGGCCTTAATCGTTTCGCGAGCGATAATCTTGGCACCTATAGCTGCCTGAATTGCAATATCAAATTGCTGTCTTGGGATCAGTTCACGAAGCTTCTCGCACATGCGGCGGCCAAACCGGTAGGCGTTTTCAAAGTGGATGAGGGTCGACAAGGCATCCACTGATTCACCGTTGAGCATAATATCGAGCTTAACCAGTTTGCCTGGTTTAAATCCGGTTTGAAAATAATCGAAAGAGGCGTATCCGCGGGATATTGATTTCAGTTTATCATAAAAGTCGAAAACTATTTCGGCAAGTGGCAGTTCAAATGAAAGTTCCACACGGTCCTGGGTTAAATATACCTGCGACTTTAGCTCGCCTCTTTTATCGAGGCACAATTTCATAATAGCACCTATGAATTCGGGCATTGTAATAATCTGAGCCTGAATATAGGGTTCCTCAATACGGTCAATTTCAGTGGGATCAGGCAGTCCGGAAGGATTATACACATCAATTCTTTCACCTTTCCGTCCGTATACATGATAGAAAACGTTGGGCACCGTTGAGATCACGCACATATCGAATTCACGGTCGAGCCGTTCCTGAACGATTTCCATGTGAAGGAGTCCAAGGAATCCGCAACGGAAACCGAAACCAAGTGCAGCAGATGACTCCGGCTCATAGGTGAGGGAAGCATCATTCAGCACCAGTTTTTCGAGGGCGTCCCTCAGATCCTCGTAGTCATCGGTATCGATCGGGTACAATCCTGCGAAGACCATCGGTTTAACCAGCTCAAACCCCGATATAGCCTCGGTACAGGGGCGGTCGACATGGGTAATGGTATCACCCACCTTTACCTCTTTCGAAACTTTTATTCCGGAGATAATGTATCCGACATTGCCGGTGCTGAGTGTTTCCTTCGGATACAGTTCCAAACCCAGAACACCAATCTCATCGGCTTCATATTCTTTGCCAGTATTAAAAAACTTTACATGATCGCCTCTATGGATTTCTCCGTTCATAATTTTAAAATAGGCAAGAACTCCTCGATATGAATTATAAAGCGAATCAAATATGAGTGCCTGAAGAGGGGCTTCAGGATCACCCGATGGCGCCGGAATTTTTTCAACGATTCGTTCCAGAATCTGATCCACTCCAAAACCGGTTTTCCCGCTTGCCTGAATAATATCCTCCCTTTTACATCCAACCAGTTCGATAATCTGTTCAGTAACCTCATCGGGCATAGCTGCCGGCAGGTCCATTTTATTTAAAACCGGAATAATCGCCAGATTATGGTCCATTGCCTGGTACAGAACAGAAATCGACTGGGCCTGAATTCCTTGTGTTGCATCAACCACCAGCAAAGCCCCTTCACAAGCTGCAATGGCCCTTGATACCTCGTATGAAAAGTCAACGTGCCCGGGGGTGTCAATCAGGTTCAGAATATAATCCTCACCGTCTTGCCGGTAATTCATCTGGATCGCATGGCTTTTTATTGTGATTCCTCTTTCGCGTTCCAGATCCATATTGTCAAGCACCTGCTCTTGCATATCTTTGCCGGTAACCGTTTTCGTGACTTCAAGCAAACGGTCGGCCAGGGTGCTTTTCCCATGGTCAATATGGGCAATGATACAAAAATTCCGAAGGTTCTTCATGCGTCTCTACAGGTGCTTCACCGCGATCCCGGAGATTTCGATTTCGGCATCCATTGGAAGGCGGCCAATTTGTATGGCTGCACGTGCAGGGTATTTCTGATTCTTGAAGAATGGTGCATAGGCTTCGTTAATAGCCTTATAATTATCCATATTGGTCATATAGATATTGACCATTACCAGGTCTTCAAAGTCCAAACTATTCTGCTTGAGTAACACTCCGATATTCTTCATGCACTGTTCGGTAGCCTTTTTAATATCGCCCTTGATCAGTTCCCCGGTTTCAGGAACACGGGGAATCTGGCCCGAAAGGTATAATGTTCCGTTGGCCATAACTGCCGGAGTATAAGGTGCAATCGGTTTAGGGGTAACATCCTGAGCCACTGACGTGGAAATTCCAAAAAACAAATAACAAATAACCAAAAGGAGTGATTTCATGGTTTTGGTTTATTCTTTGATAAAACGGGCTTTCCCAATTTCATTACCTTGCGTGTCGCGGGCGATAATAAGATAGGAACCCGGCCGTACCCCATTAAGGTTCAGCTGATAATTAAAATCGGATCCATTAGCGGTAACGTTTTCTTTGAAAATTTCCTGACCGGTTACGGAGATTAACGAAAGGGTAACCGACCCGGCTTTCAGCAGTGATAAGCGAACAATTGCCTGTTTTCCTGCAGGATTGGGGAACACGGTCAGACCGGCATCAGGTAGAAGGGTAACATCGGTACTCAGAGAAGCAAAGTTGCTGAAAACCTCCTTCTTAACATTCATTGAGTTACTCTGGGTAATCCGTTCTGTGAGATTATTTCCGGAATTGGTTAATTGGAAACGCGTTGCAGAAAAAACGGTCCATGATGTTATATACATCTCCATCTGGGCCAATGTTGCATTGCCATGAGAATCAAATGTTAAGGTGATCCTGGATGAAGGCATCCAGTTTTCCGGTCCGAGATAGGTATAGGAGGTCGTAATAGTAGAATTGTTCGCCTGGAATTCATAAACATTTTTTCCCGTCAAGGTCCAAACATTATCACTATAGGAGTAGCTTAATGATTCCGACATCTGGTTGCCGTTCCAGGTAATGTCCATTTTCAGGGAGGGCACCCAGGCATTATCCCACATTTCCATGATGAGCGATGAATAATTAGAACCCGTTACGGAATAAGAATAGGTTTCCCGAATCGAATTAACCCAGGTGGAAGTATCAGCATTCCATTCCTTTAATATGACAATCTTTACCCGATCGCCGTCCATTTCATAAGACATCTGCGTTCCTTCTTTCAGAGCCCAACCGGTGCCATTCCATTGCTCGTTGTGATATTCCAATTCATATCCCAGGTTATTATAGCTCGTAACCTGCCGGGATTGGTTAACCCAAACACCGTCTGTCATCGCCTGTATGATTACTTCAGTCTCCCGATGCTGATCGTTATAGGAATACAGTTTCCTGGTTCTGTTTCCGTTCTGGTTATATTCAATTACAGCGGGTTCGCCAAAAGAGGTATAGCTGGTTTCGATCGTTCGAAAAAGGACCCAATCCGTCTCCCAATTAAACTCCTCAGTGTGTCGCGGATAACTCCCGACAATGCCAGATTTAAATTGGGCAGCGTGCAGTTTTATGGATTCCTTTAACAGCAAGGGCATATAATTTTCTTGTGCCAATCCGTTAGCAACAACTAATATGGCGCAAATTGCAAGGGAGAGTCTGACTTTTTTCATGGTTTTTCTTTTTCTAAACATTTTATAGGCCATTGTAAACAAAGATACAAAAAAAGTCCCCAGACAATATGTCTAAGGACTTTTTATAAAGTGTATCTGAATAACGGGTTACATCATTCCACCCATGCCACCCATGCCGCCCATGCCAGGAGCACCGCCGCCATGATCTTTTTCTTCAGCGACATCGGCAATCAGAGTTTCGGTCATAAGGATCATCCCGGCTATTGAAGCAGCGTTTTCCAAAGCTACGCGGGCAACTTTTGTCGGGTCGATAACACCGGTTTTGTAAAGGTTTTCATACTTTTCAGTACGGGCATTAAAGCCATAATCGCCTTTCCCACTTTTCACTTTCTGCACGATTACAGAGCCTTCAACTCCGGCATTAGCCACAATCTGCCGCAGAGGCTCTTCGAGAGCTCGGCGTACGATGGCAATTCCGGTAGTCTGGTCTTCATTATCGCCTTTCAGGCCATCAAGAGAATCAATTGCACGGATATAGGCTACTCCGCCACCAGGGATAATTCCTTCTTCCACTGCGGCACGTGTAGCACTCAATGCATCATCAACCCGAGCTTTCTTCTCTTTCATTTCAATTTCCGATGGGGCGCCGATGTAAAGAACTGCCACTCCGCCAGCTAATTTAGCCAGACGTTCCTGCAGTTTTTCACGATCGTAATCAGAAGTGGTGGTTTCGATCTGTGCCTTAATCTGGTTGACACGGGCATGGATCATTTTCTTATCTCCCTTACCGTTTACGATAGTAGTATTTTCCTTGTCGATAGTTACCTTTTCGGCCATACCCAACATTTCGAGGGTAGTAGATTCGAGTTTCATTCCGGTTTCTTCGGAAACTACGGTACCTCCGGTAAGAATAGCTAAATCCTGAAGCATTTCTTTCCTGCGGTCTCCAAATCCAGGGGCTTTAACTGCGGCAATTTTCAGACTGCCGCGGAGTTTGTTAACTACGAGTGTTGCAAGGGCTTCACCTTCAACATCTTCAGCAATAATCAACAAGGGACGACCTGACTGTACGCTGGCTTCCAGTAGAGGAAGCAAGTCTTTCATCGATGATACCTTTTTATCATAGATCAGGATATAAGGATTTTCGAGAACAGCTTCCATCTTCTCGGTGTCAGTCACGAAATAGGCAGAAAGATAGCCACGGTCGAACTGCATACCTTCAACCACCTCAACGGTAGTATCGGTACCTTTGGCTTCTTCAACAGTGATCACTCCTTCTTTATTCACCTTGCTCATAGCATCAGCTATCAGTTTACCAATTTCCGAGTCATTGTTAGCGGAAATCGTTGCCACCTGCTCGATTTTTTTAAAGTCATCACCGATAGATTTGGACTGAGCGTTCAAACTTTCAACAACTTTTACTACAGCTTTATCAATTCCGCGCTTCAGATCCATTGGGTTGGCGCCGGCGGTTACGTTTTTCAAACCAACGGTAACGATCGACTGAGTGAGAACGGTAGCGGTTGTTGTACCATCGCCGGCATCATCGGAAGTTTTTGAAGCCACTTCCTTGACCATCTGTGCACCGATATTCTCAAATCTGTTGGACAATTCGATTTCTTTGGCTACCGTAACACCATCCTTGGTTATCTGCGGGGAACCAAATTTCTTTTCAATAACAACATTACGGCCTTTGGGGCCCAGTGTTACTTTTACGGCGTTTGCCATTTCATCTACACCCTTTTTGAGCAATTCACGGGCTTCACTATCATACTTTATTTCCTTTGCCATTTCTATTACGATTTAAAAGTTTTTGAATTATTCGATGACTGCAAGGATATCAGACTGCTTCATAATCAGGTAGGTTTTATCTTCCACCTTGATTTCAGTACCGGAGTATTTGCCGTAAAGGACAATATTTCCGACTTTGACTTCCATTTTAACATCTTTTGTTCCCGGACCTGCTGCCAATACCTTACCCTTTTGCGGTTTTTCCTGTGCCGAATCGGGGATAATAATACCAGAGGCCGTTTTCACTTCGGCTTCCTGTGGTTCAACAAGAACCCTTTCTCCTAGTGGTTTTACGTTAACTGTTGCCATAATTGACTATTTTGATTATTGATAAAATTTATGTTGATATCCGAAGTTATATCATATTGCATGCCATCTGCCGAAGACTGACAGGCTGACATGAAAAAAAGAGCCCAGCCCAGGCGGAAATGCTAAAGTCCGTTGTAATCAGTTATTTTTTAGGCGTTTCAGCACCGCCAGCTGGTTGACCCGTCGTAGGAACACCGGTTGGGATTTTTGGAACTTCACCGGGATCCACCGCATTCTGGATCTGATCTTCAATGGCTGATCGTCCCGCTGATGAACCTCCGCGGGAAATTGTCAGACTGGCTGCAATCGACAGAACCAGCAAAGCAATCGCCAGTGTCCACGTTGCTTTTTCTAAAAAATCATTGGTCCTCCGAACACCCATAATCTGCGTCGATGCCGAAAAATTAGCGGCCAAACCACCGCCTTTTGAGTTCTGTACCAATACGATCAGACCGAGCAGGACACAAACGACCAGGATCAGAATGGAAAGAAAGATATACATACTCTATTGAATTATTGATTCTTAATAAGTTCCCTAACTATTTCAATTTGATTCGCAAAGTAAACACTTTTTTCAGGAATTTTCAAACTAAGTTTTTCATAGGTTTGAATTGCTTTCAGAAAATATCCTTGCTGCACATAAATCCGGGCAAGGGTTTCCGTAAGGAACTCATCATCCTCTTTTAAACTGTCAAGGGATACATCCAGATCGTTAACCGGAGCGTGATCCGGCCGTAAAATTTTTGGTTGCGGATTCTCCATAAACCGGTCAATCAGGTCATCAGCAGGCGTTTTGCGCGATAAACGGCTATCGGTTTTTGGAAATTCGCTGTTGGTTCGCATGGGTCTGATTACAGGCGCTTTGTTTTGAGAAGGTATCTCAGGCAGACCGTCATCTGAACAAGTGTGAAAATCAAAAAGGAGCAGATCAATATCAGTGATTGGAAGAAAATGTTCAACCTGGCGCACAAGATCTGACTTCTCATATTCCTCTACCTCACTCAAACGAACATCTGGTTCACCATCAACATATTTCGGAATATTCAGCAATTCAAAGAGAAATTTTCGGTCGGCAGCATAAGCAGCGGCAATTTTCAGCTGACGGTTAAACCGGATATTTTCATCATTCTGAAGTCCTTTCAGATACAACAACTGCGCCGGTTGACAAAACGGGTATTCCTGTATGATTTCACCAAAGGCAATAACCGAAGAGGAATCGAGCTTCCCCGGATTTTCAAAAGAATCGGTGAACTGTTCAGGCTTCATACTACCAGTTGACAACGGAGCGGTTAAAAATATCTTCGATCAGTTTTTCGAGAATCAGGGGGACAAGGTCTCCTTCAACCGCATCTAACCCTTTATCGCTGCTATAGTCTTCATAGGCCATGAACTGGGCATCGAAGTTATTTTTGGGTTCCTTCTGGTTAACAAACTTCACTTTTACCGTAATGGTCAGCCTGTTCAGCGAAGCCTTGTCTGTCTGGTCATTTCCCGTAATCGCTATCGGTTTTGTATCATAACCGATGATTTCCCCTTCAAAACTCAGATCGCCATCGCCGCTAATCATATTAAGGCTGGTTTGGGAAATGAACTTATCCTTCAATTTTTCCGTTAACTCCTGACTGAGAGTCGGGTTCACTATGGGTGCCCGGTTAGGGAAATAGGCCACCGAGATTGTCTTCATATCGGAGGAAATCGAGGCGCCTGTAAACGAATATCTCACCTTGCAGTCCGTCAGGCTTCCGAACAAAACCATCACTAATACCAGTTTATTTAAATTCTTCATTCCTCTATCCCGAATTCTTTGATTTTCCTGTAAAGGGTGCGTTCGCTGATGCCGAGTTCCTGGGCAGCCAGTTTGCGCTTACCCTGATGTTTCCTTAATGACTTGTTAATCAGCTCAATTTCTTTATCTTGTAACAACAGGGATTCTTCAATGATCTCTTCGGTATCTTCAATCTGGGACTCATCAACCCGTTTAACATGTATGTGCGGCTGGGCAGCAACAGAGGTATCAAATCGGACGTCCTGTTCCTGATACATTCGATTGAGCAGGCTCTGCTCATCCGGCTCGATGCGGGAACTTCCGTCTTTACGTTCCATCAAGTCGTTAACAAGTTTTTTAAGATCGTTAACGTCTCTTTTCATATCGAACAGAATTTGATAGAGAATTTCCCTTTCTGACCTGAACGACCGTTCTTCGTTGTCGTGCGGCATAAGTACAGGCAGGCTTGAACGGTTATCGGCCGGAAGATAAAGCCGTAGCCGGTCACCGGTAACTATCCTGTCCTGTTCAATAATAGAAAGCTGTTCCGTAATATTTTTCAATTGCCTGATATTTCCGGGCCATTTGTAATTTTCGAGAAGTTGCTGAGCTTCATCATCGAGCCGGATAACGGGCATCATGTACTTTTCGGCAAAATCCTGGGCAAATTTGCGAAACAGCAGGTGTATGTCTTCCTTCCGGTTTCGTAAAGGGGCTATCAGGATGGGCACCGTATTAAGTCGGTAGAAAAGATCTTCCCGGAATCGTCCTTCGTTAACCGCTTTTTGAATATCGATATTGGTTGCAGCGACAAGCCTGATATTGGTTTTTTGCGCCTTCGAGGAGCCGACCCGGATGAATTCACCCGTTTCGAGGACCCTTAAAAGCCTAACCTGGGTTGAGAGAGGAAGTTCGCCGATCTCATCAAGAAAAATCGTACCGCCATTAGCCTCCTCAAAATAACCTTTGCGGGCTTCATGGGCTCCGGTAAACGATCCCTTTTCATGGCCAAACAATTCAGAATCAATGGTTCCCTCAGGAATTGCACCGCAGTTTACCGCACTATACGGACCATGTTTGCGTGTGCTGTGTTGGTGAATGATCTGCGGAAAACGCTCCTTTCCTGTTCCGCTTTCACCGGTAATCAATACAGACAGGTCTGTTGGTGCCACCTGCACAGCCACCTCAATCGCGCGGTGAAGTGCCGGGGAGTTTCCTATAATTTCAAATCTCTGTTTTATCTTATTTATTTCCATACATTAAATTCAATAACTGCGTTAATATAAAACGCACGGGTAACCGATTTATGAATGGAGTAAAGGTACAACTTTCCTCGTTTTTTATAACTTCATGGCCTTAATTACCTTAACGCGGGAGTCAGCGAGATGTTGCAAACCGATGATATACTAGGGATTATCCCGGCCCGGATGGCTTCTACCCGTTTTCCAGGCAAACCGTTGGTGTTCATTCAGGATGTTCCAATGGTTATCCGGGTTTACCAGGAGGCCTCACGGGTTCTTCAGAACCTCGTTATTGCCAGCGGTGATCAGGAAATCGGAACGATTGCCCTACGATACGGAGTCGAATTTATCCTGACCCGGGGTGATCACATGTCCGGGACCAGCCGCTGTATTGAGGCTATGAATACCTTTTCAGATAAAACCGGGCGAACCTTTGGGGCCATTCTGAATATCCAGAGTGATGAGCCGATGCTTACTCCCGCAGCAATTGCTCTTTTGGCTCATGATATTTCCCGGCCTGAACACGGAATCTCCACACTCATCCGGCCTGAAACTGACCCTGTGGCCTTCCGCAATCCGAACAGGGTTAAAGTTGTACTAAACCGCGAGGGTTTTGCCCTCTATTTTTCACGGTCACCTATCCCCTTTTACCGAACTGAGGGCACATCGTGGTTTTCCCATGTCGGGATGTATGCCTTCAAAAAAGAGATTCTTGAAGAGATCGGCCGCCTTGATCCGGGAAAACTGGAAATTGCTGAATCACTCGAACAGTTGCGATGGTTAGAAAACGGGTACCCTATTCATTGCTGCGAATCAGATTATTCCGGATTTGGTATAGATACTCCTGAGGATCTTGAGGCACTTTTAAAATCAGGATTGATCTGATCCCATTTGTCCTCGCAAAATTTCCAGTTCTTCCGTAAAATCAAGAAACGGATTTCTTACCTGCAGGGCTGAGATCCGATCCATTTGCTGAGCGACGAAACGTTTGTGGGCATCCGTAAGGTGCCCGCCCGGGCGGTGATATGTTCCTTTTACTACTGATTCAACTTCATTCATCAGCGGATAAGCCCCGGGATCTATACAAGCCTTGACAAACTGGTTCCATACATATTCCACACCAGCTGGTCCCGGATGCATCATATCGGCATCGTAAAAACGGTAATCCCGGAGATCATCCATGAAAATCTCATAGGATGGGAAATAATAAAGATCCGGATAAGCCTTTATTAATATCCCGATAAACAAAAAGAGTATGGATTTACTCATCTGGTTACCGGTGGGGCCATCTTTGAAATATCTTACCGGACTTATTGTAAGGCAAATACGCAGATTTTGATTTCTCCTAATCAAGGAATCTATCAAAGGAATCCATAGATCAGCCAGCTCCTGCGGATCGGGTTTTCGTGAATAAAACCGGTCGGCGGGCAGTTGATGACAATTGGAAACCAGACGATTACTGGTTTTCAGGTAATAGGCTTCCGGCGTTCCGAATGTGAGGATCAGCAATCCCGTTTGTTCCAGGAATTTGGATGAGGCGACCGCTTGTTTGTTGATTGACTCAAGTAAAAGTTCGGCATCAGGATTGGAATACCGGCTATGGTGAATCCAGGAATGCCACAAATCCTGATGAAAAACCAGGTCGTCCCGGCTAAAGCCAACAGGGTTAAGTAAATGCTGCAACTGATCTGCTATGGAAAGCGGGTTATAGACTATTCCGAACGGATTCAGGTCGATGGCAAATTTCAGTGTTTTTAACCTGTTACCGATATGCTCAGTAAAGCACGACCCCAGCAGCATGATCCGGTCAGCATAGGTAACCTGTGGGCTCAACGGATCCGTTTCAACGAGGGTTCTCAGGTTCTCGCGTTTATAGGAGGATGATCTTACGGGCATATTTTAATTTATCAGATTGTAAAATTGGGATCCATCCTTTTCCAGAAATTCAAAGTTCCTCAAAATTCCTGACCATCCGGCACGAACAACGGGTGTTCCGTCAAATATTTGCCCGAATGATGAGGCATTCTGATTCCTGAAAAAATTCCGGTCTATTTCAGACAATCCCGGCCGGGGCTGTAATTCATTGATCGATGACTTTTTCGGTTTATTGTTCCAGGGGCAAACATCCTGACAAATATCGCATCCGAAAATCCAGTCCTGCCATTGGCCATGAAATTCATCCGGAATATCACTCCTGTGTTCGATGGTGAGATAGGATATGCATTTGCGCGGATCCATGGATCCATCTCCGGCAAGAGCGCGGGTTGGGCAGGCTTCGATGCAACTGGTGCAATTGCCACAGCGGTCGGGAACAACCATGGTTTCTGACCGTATTTCGCTGCCAATAACAATTTCAGCCAGGAAAAACCAGGAGCCCTGACTGGGCATGATCAGGCAGCCATTTTTCCCGATCCAGCCGATACCAGCACGCCTTGCCCATTCACGTTCGAAAACAGGGGCAGAATCGGTAAAAATCCGTCCATTGACTGGCCCGATTTCCTTCTGAATCCAATCGAGTAATTCCTTTCCGAGGGATTTCAGAACCTGATGATAATCTTCTCCGAGAGCATACCTGCTGATCCGGGGATTACCGGGGGTATGTTGAGGCAACGGAAAATAATAACCTGCTGCAAGTGATATAATTGTTTTTGCTCCTTCAACCAGCTTTCCGGGATCCAGCCGGACGTCAACATTCCTTGCCAGGTAATTCATTTCGCCTGCTTTGCCCGATGACAGCCATTTCCGGTACTCAGTCTCAAATTCTTTGAACGAATCAGCAGGGGCGAAACCGCAGGCCGAAAAGCCAAGATCAAAGGCCTTCTGCTCAATTAATCGGGCTATTTCAATAGATTCAGGCAAGGGCTTTTACAGAAATCCTAATTCAAGTTTGGCATCATCGGTCATCATATCTTTGCTCCATGGAGGATTAAATGTCAGCTTAACCTCCACATCGTTCACTTCTTCAAGTTCCTTAACGCGTTCATGGATTTCCTCGACCAGTTCATCAACCATCGGGCAACCCGGGGAGGTAAGAGTCATCAGGATAACCACTTTACCGCCATCCAGGATATTAACCTCATAAATAAGCCCGAGATCATAGATATTTACCGGAATCTCCGGATCATAAATATTCCGCAACAGGCGGACAATCTTGACTTCAGTCTGCATCATAAGTTTTGCTGTTTCGCCTTGTAAGCCATGGCATAATATCGCATTTGATTGATCATCGACACCAAACCGTTGGAACGGGTTGGTGAAAGATGTTCTTTTAGTCCGATTTCCTCAATAAAGCCCAGATCGGTATTAAGGATTTCATCGGGTGTATGGCCTGTGAAAATACGGATCATCAGGGAAGCAATCCCTTTCGTAATGATGGCATCGGAATCAGCCGTATAATAAATCTTCCCTTCCCGCAGGTCAGCATTCAGCCAAACGCGCGACTGGCAGCCGCGGATAAGATATTCGTCATTCCGGTAAGCCTGGTCAATCAAAGGCAAACTTTTGCCCAGGTCGATCAGATAATTGTAACGTTCCATCCATTCGCCCAGACCTGCGAATTCCTCAACGATTTCTTTTTGTATGTCAATAATTTCCATAAATTATTATCTATCAGGCCATTAGATCGATTACTGAATTCAAAGCATCATGGAGCCGATCTATTTCATCTGTGGTATTATACAAGCAGAGTGATGCCCTCACTGTTCCTTCGATGCCGAACCGCTGCATCAGGGGCATGGTACAGTGTGTACCGGTGCGGACGGCGACTCCGAATTTATCGATGATCATCCCCGTATCAAAAGGATGTATCCCTTCGAGGACAAATGAGAAGATGGCTGCTTTTTCCGCGCTTGTTCCATACATCCGGAGCTGCTTGATCCCGCTGAGCTTTTGGGTGGCATAATCACGGAGCTCATGTTCATAGCGTATGATTTTATCGAGACCGATGCCGGTAAGGTAGTTCAGTGATTCAGCCAGACCGATTGCCCCGATAAAATTGGTAGTACCGGCTTCAAACTTGAAGGGCAATCCGTTATAAGTAGTTTTCTCAAAAGTCACACGGTCGATCATATCTCCGCCGCCCTGGTATGGAGGAAGCCGCTCGAGCCACTCTTCCTTTCCATAGAGGATGCCGATGCCGGTTGGGCCATATATTTTATGACCCGAGAAAACGTAGAAATCACAATCCAGATCAACGACATTAACCGGTTCATGCTGAACCCCCTGAGCGCCATCGAGGAGTATAGGAACCCTATGACTGTGGGCTATCTGAACAATCTCTTTTACCGGATTGATGGTTCCGAGCACATTGGAAACATGGGTTACCGCAACCATCCGGGTGCGATCGGAAAAAAGATTCTGATAGGCATCCAAATCCAGATCTCCCTCATCGGTGATCGGGATAATCCGGAGACGGGCACCGTGCCGTTCACAGACCATCTGCCAGGGAACAATATTTGAGTGATGTTCCATGGTCGAAATTATAATCTCATCACCAGGTTCCAGAATCCCTTCACCAAATGAAAATGCGACCAGGTTTATCGAGCCGGTGGTTCCTGAAGTAAAGATTATCTGTAAGGATTTCGAAGCTCCGATGAATTTCTGAACGGTTGTCCTGGCCTCTTCGTAGGCTTGTGTTATTTTGTCGCTGAGAAAACTAACAGAGCGGTGAACAGAGGCATTTTGTTCGCGGTGAAGCCTGTTAACCGCTTCAATCATTCTAAGCGGCTTCTGTGTGGTTGCCCCATTATCGAGATACGCAAGCGGCTTACCGTAAACCAGTTGATCAAGGATTGGGAAATCCTTCCGGATCTGTTCAATTGGAAAATCATTCATAATTCAGCATGTTTCCTGACAATGCAGCGGGCAACTGTTGCAACGGGTTAGTTCGCCACGCAATCTTTTATCCACCAGATCGGCCAGACGCTCCCGCAGAGGGTCAACCGTAATTTTACTTAAAATTTCATGGCCAAATGCGTACATTAAAAGTAATCGGGCCTCCCGGATTGAGATTCCGCGGCTTTGGAGATAAAATATCGCATTCTGGTCGAGTTGGCCCACGGTAGCTCCGTGACTGCACTTTACGTCATCAGCATAGATCTCCAGCTGAGGCTTTGTACTCATTCTGGCATCATTGGTGAGCAAGATATTGTTATTTACCTGATAAGCCTGGGTCTTCTGGGCCTGAGGCCTAACCAGGATACGTCCTGTGAATGCACCGGTAGCTTGATCATCGAGGATACCCTTGAAGCTTTGCCGGCTTGTACAATTTGGAACTGCATGATCGACAAAGGTGTAGCTGTCGACATGCTGAGTTTTATCCATAAGAAAAAGACCGAGCGTCTGATTCGAGGCACCTTCACCATTGAGACGGGTAAACACATTATTCCGGATCAGGCCTCCATGCAGGGTGATTGTATTAAATACCGCGTCGCTTGAACGTTCCTGATGCACGAAAGATGTTGAGATCTGATTAGAGTTATTGTTCTCGTTCTGAAGTTTAAAATAATCCAGATGAGCATTCGGCCCAACATAGATTTCGGTTACCGAATTTGTCAGGAAATGATGGGCTGAAAGGGAATGATCGCAAACCACTACTTTGGCAGTAGCATTATCTTCGACGATCACCAGGTTCCGGTGCTGAACAAACAGGTCTTCCGGAGAGAGAAGGACATTAACGATTTGGATAGCGCGGTCGTTACCAGCACCACGGGGAACAAATATAAAAGTACCATCCTGGGCAAAAGCCGTATTCAGTGCAACCAATCCATCTTTCTCATAATCAGCATATTTTGAATAATGCTGTTTGAGAAGATCAGGATATTGTTTTGCCGCTTCTGACATACTGCCGATAATCATTCCTCCAGGCAACACCTGCAATTTGGGCCTGTTTTCATAAAACCAACCGTTAACAAGCAAAATCAGTTCTGTATCCAGCTCGGGAATATCGCAATGAAAAAGGTCCTCAACAGCAAACAAAATTTTCCGTTGTCCGATGTACCGGTTTAGAGGAGAAAGGAAAACTTTGGGGATATCTGTAGACTTATAATTCTCCAGGGAGCGATCAGGGATTCCGAGTTTCCTGAAACTCTCCATTGCAGCCGGTCGGAGGGAATTGAACACTGAACTCGAGGAGCTTATCAACTGGTCGCGATTATCAAAGTACCAATCAGTCAGTTGATTATCCAATATATGCTTATCTGAAACGGCTTCCATTTTACTCTTGATTTTCCTCCTTTATCCAGTCGTAGCCCTTTTCCTCCAGTTCATAGGCGAGGGTTTTATCTCCCGATCTGACGATCCGGCCTGCCGAAAGAACATGAACAAAATCGGGTACAATATAATCCAGTAACCTCTGGTAATGAGTGATCACGATCATTGCATTGTCGGGCCGGCGCAAGCGATTTACACCTATAGCCACTGTTTTCAGTGCATCGATATCCAGTCCGGAGTCGGTTTCATCCAGGATAGCCAGACGAGGTTCCAGCATGGCCATCTGGAAAATTTCGTTTCGCTTTTTCTCACCCCCGGAGAAGCCTTCATTGACTGAGCGGCTGGCAAGCGCAGAATCTATTTCCATCAAAGCTTTTTTGTCGCGCATCAGTTTCAGAAAGTCGGAGGCACTCATTTCGGGAAGTTCACGATATTTACGCTGCTCATTAATTGCTGTGCGCATAAAGTTGACCATTGAAACCCCAGGGATTTCCACCGGATATTGAAATCCAAGAAATATCCCGGATCTGGCACGGATTTCAGGAGCCATTCCGAGGAGTGGTTTTCCATCGAAAAAGATTTCTCCCCCGGTAACTGTAAAAATATCTCTTCCGGCCAGAACAGCCGCAAGGGTACTTTTACCCGAACCGTTGGGCCCCATAATTGCGTGAACTTCACCTTCATTGACTTCCAGGTTGATTCCCTTGAGAATCTCCATGCCGTTGATTGCCGCTTTCAGGTTTCTGATTGATAACATGCGGATATTTAACATTGACGATTGACGGTTTATAATTAGCCTATACTGCCTTCCAGACTGATTTGCAGCAGTTTCTGTGCTTCGACAGCGAATTCCATCGGAAGTTTGTTCAGCACTTCACGGGCATAGCCGTTGACAATGAGTCCGATAGCGGTTTCGGTATCGATTCCGCGCTGATTGCAGTAAAATATCTGGTCTTCCCCGATTTTGGAGGTAGTAGCTTCGTGTTCGACGATTGCCGACTGATTATCCACTTCAATATAGGGGAAAGTATGTGCACCGCATTGATCTCCCAAAAGCAGCGAATCGCATTGGGAATAGTTCCTGGCATTTTCAGCATTTTTCGAGACTCTTACCAGGCCCCTGTAACTATTCTGGCCTTTCCCGGCTGATATTCCTTTTGAAACAATTGTACTATGGGTGTTTTTTCCGATATGAATCATTTTGGTACCGGTATCAGCCTGCTGATGATTGTTGGTCACCGCTACGCTATAAAACTCTCCGACAGAAGAATCCCCTCTGAGAATGCATGAAGGATATTTCCAGGTAACAGCTGAACCCGTTTCAACCTGAGTCCAGGAGATTTTCGACCGGTCGCCCAGGCAAATTCCGCGTTTGGTGACAAAATTATAGATCCCGCCCTTCCCATTCTTATCTCCGGGATACCAGTTCTGGACGGTGGAGTACTTCACCTCTGCATCGGTATGTGCAACAATTTCAACTATAGCTGCATGGAGTTGGTTCTTATCGCGCTTCGGTGCTGTGCAACCCTCCAGATAACTTACGTATGCACCTTCTTCCGCTACGATCAGTGTTCTTTCGAACTGACCGGTATTGGCGGCATTGATGCGGAAATAGGTGGAAAGCTCCATCGGGCACCTTACTCCTTTGGGGATAAAAACAAATGAACCGTCGCTGAAAACCGCTGAATTGAGTGCAGCATAAAAATTATCGCGATAAGGAACCACCGAGCCCATGTATTTCCGGATCAGGTCGGGATGTTCCCGAACCGCATCGCTGAATGAACTGAAAATGATGCCAACATCGGCCAGAGATTCCTTGAATGTGGTTTTTACGGAAATACTATCCATGACCGCATCCACGGCAAAACCCGAGAGGTGTTTTTGCTCATCCAGGGGAATCCCAAGTTTATCAAAGGTTTTTAATAATTCCGGATCAACATCTTCAAAACGGCCAGTCGGCTTTTTGCTTTTCGGGGCGGAATAATAGATAATATCCTGATAATCAATCACTGGAATTTTCAAATGAGCCCATTCCGGCAATTTCATCGTGAGCCAATATCTGAATGCTTTCAAACGGATCTCAAGCATCCATTCGGGCTCATCCTTCTTGGCGGATAACTGGCATATGATATCTTCATTCAGGCCCTTGGGCAAGGCATCGTTATCCAGCACGGTAATAAAACCATACTTATATTCTCTCTGGGTAACCTGATTAATAATAGGGTCCTGATCGCCGTTCATAATCGCGTGAAATACAGAAATAACAATGCTTGCAAAGTTATTTAGAATATTTCTAAATAGAAAGCAAAGATAAACAAATACCTATTATTTATCTTTGGAGATATGCTATTTTTGGCTCATCTAGTACCTTTAGACCCATGGCTGACAAGAAAACCAGAACCCTATCCGAGCTCGGGGAATTCGGATTGATCCGCGCACTTACCGACGATATTATTCTCCGCCATCCCGGTTCCCGCAAGGGGATCGGTGATGATGCAGCAGTCCTTGACCACAATGGTTTCCTGACTTTGGTTACAACAGATTTGTTGCTCGAAGGAATTCATTTCGATCTGACCTATGTTCCCTTGAAGCATCTGGGATATAAGTCGGTAGTTGTTAATCTTTCCGACATATATGCCATGAATGGGACTCCCTTGCAAGTTACGGTGAGCATAGGGGTTTCATCGAAGTTGTCGCTGAACGCCATTGAAGAATTTTATAAGGGGATAAAGCTGGCGTGTAATCAATACGAAATTGACCTGATTGGCGGTGATACCAGTGCCAGTGTAAATGGCCTGATTATTTCGGTTACTGCCTTGGGAACGGCTCAACCGCAGCAGATTGTGTATCGCAAAGGGGCTAAAAAGGGTGATCTGATCTGTGTAACAGGTGACCTTGGCGGTGCCTATATGGGTTTAATGCTCCTCGAACAGGAAAACAAGTTATTCAGGAAGGATCCGGCTTACAAACCACAGCTCGACGGATATCAGTATATTCTGGAGCGTCAGCTTAAGCCTGAAGCCCGGAAAGATCTGGGAAGGATGCTGCTGGCCGGTAGGGTGAAACCAACCTCCATGATTGACGTTTCCGATGGTCTGTCATCCGACCTGCTTCATATTTGCGAGGCTTCCGGCACGGGATCCAGAATATTTGCCGATCGGATTCCGGTTCATTCCGAAACCCGAAAACTGGCTGAACAGTTGCGCATCAGTCCGAATGTTGCAACATTAAACGGCGGCGAGGATTATGAACTTCTCTTCACTGTCGCACATGAAGATTTCGCAAGAATACAGCTTATAGAAGGCATCTCGATAATCGGTATGATGACTGGCAGGGAAGACGGTCACCTGGTAGAGTTCGAAGACAAAAGCACCATTTTGATGGAGGCTCAGGGGTGGAATGCGAAGCAGAAGTGGGAAGAGTTATAATTCTCCGAAAGGCCCTTTGATGATCCCGCGCCGGGATTCCCGTATAAATGCGACGATCATATCACGTTCACCATTTCCGGCAAGATCGCGTTCAATGTGTTCGAGGGCCTGGCTGATATTATAGCCTTTCTGGTAAACATACCTGTAGATTTCATGTATCTCTTCAATCAGTTCCTCTGAGAAGCCTCTCCGGCGGAGGCCAACCAGGTTGATGCCTTCAAACCGGATCGGATCACGGCCTGCCGTGACAAACGGTGGCACATCTTTTCCGACTTTCGAACCGCCCTGAATCATACAATGGGCACCGATCCGGACAAACTGATGAACACCGGCCATACCTCCGAGAAAAGCAAAATCTCCTATTTCGATTTCTCCGGCAAGGCCCACATAATTAACTAGTATGACGTTGTTTCCGATCCTGCAGTCGTGAGCTACATGACTGTAGGCCATTATCAGGCACTTATTGCCGATGATGGTTTTTCCGAAGGCGCTGGTTCCCTTGTTGATCGTCACGCACTCACGGATAACCGTATCATCACCGATCTCCACAAAGGTAGCCTCGCCTTTATATTTCATGTCCTGTGGGATTGCCGAGATCACAGCTCCCGGGAAAACTTTGCAGTTTTTCCCGATCCGGGCTCCATCGAAAATGGTAACATGGGGTCCGATCCAGGTTTCCTCACCGATCTCCACGTCCTGACTGATGGAGGCAAAGGCTTCCACAGTGGCACTCCCGGCAATGCGGGCTTCAGGATGGACACTCGAGCAGGGGTGTATCATTGAGCTGAGTTTTTGATTTCTTTATTCCTGAGCACCTGAGCCATCATTTCACCTTCGGTGACCAATTGATTTCCAACAAATGCCTGTGCCCTCATCCTGACAATCCCACGGCGCACGGGTTCCAGAAGTTCCATTTTCAAAATGAGTGTATCGCCCGGAACAACTTTTCTTTTGAACCGCATATTATCGATTTTAAGGAAGTAGGCATTGTAATCTTTCGGGTGGTCAACGGTTTGCATCACCAGAATCCCACCGCACTGGGCAAGCGCCTCAACGATCAATACTCCCGGCATTACCGGTTCATTGGGAAAATGGCCGACAAAAAACGGTTCGTTCATCGATACATTCTTCAAACCGAGTATCATCACATCAGTAACTTCGATGATGCGGTCAACCAAAAGGAAAGGCGGCCTGTGGGGCAACAATGACATGATACGGTTAATATCATACTTTGGAACAGCATTCGGATCAAAGGTGGGAACGATATTTTTGGTTTTCTCTTTCCTAATGACCTGTTTAACCATTTTAGCGAATTCAACATTGGAGTAATGTCCGGGTCTGGTGGCAATGATCTTGCCTTTGAGGGGGGTGCCAATCAGTTTAATATCCCCGATCAGGTCGAGGAGTTTGTGCCTGGCCGGTTCGTTACTGAATTTTAACCTGGTTGTACTGAGGATTCCCTGGGCCTGGGTCTGCACATGGGGCTTACCGATCAGATCAGCTACCCGGTCGAGCTCGGTTTGGGGCACTTCCCGTTCCAGGATCACCATGGCATTATCCAGGCTGCCGCCCTTTATCAGGTTGTTTCTCCAGAGAACTTCGAGTTCCCTGAAAAACACGAAAGTGCGGGATGAAGCAATCTGGGTGGAGTAATCTGACATATGCGCCAGGCTGGCAAACTGGTTCCCCAGCACTTCTGAATTGTAATCAATCATCACGCTAATGCTGAATTCATCAGCAGGAAGCGCCATAATTTCAATTCCGCGTTCATCATCAGCATAAACGATCGGGTCCTTGATCTCAAAAATTTCGCGATCGGCATCCTGGCAAGAAATCCCGGCTTCCATGAAGGCATCCAGGTAAATTATGGCACTGCCGTCAAGGATTGGCATTTCCGGACCATTCACCGTGATCAGAATATTATCAATCTCCGACCCGGCTAATGCGGATAAGGAATGTTCAATCATTCCGATCCGGGCACCCTTGTCTTCAACAACTATATTCCGTGCTGTGTCCACCACAAGTTCAGCGGAAGCTTTGATTACCGGTTGCCCGGGAAGATCAATCCGCTGGAAAAGAATTCCTGTATTTTCTGCTGCCGGGTGAAAAGTTGCATCAACATTTATCCCCGTGTGTAAACCTGTACCTGATAAGGTTACGCTTTTGGCTATGGTTTTCTGTTTAGCGGTCATTCAGTTTTACCCGATTAATTGGGTGCAAAAATAGGACTTTGGCCGTAAGATCAAAAAAACCAGTACTATTCTTTGCTATTGGAGTGTTTTGACTGCTCAATCTGACGGATTCGTTCAACCAGTTCAGGCAACTTTTTAAAGTACACATATGATCTTTGATAGGGGACCAGGTCATAGGCAGGGCTTCCCTGTATCGAGGTTCCGGGAGTTTTTACCGATTGCCCTACCCCGCTTTGCGCAGCAATCTTTGTTCCATCAGCAATATTGATATGGCCGATAATCCCGACCTGTCCGCCGATCATGCAGTTTTTCCCAATCCGGGTTGATCCTGATATACCCGTTTGCGCTGCAATGACAGTATTTTCACCAATTTCAACATTATGTCCGATCTGGATGAGATTATCCAGTTTAACTCCTTTCCTGATTATGGTGGAACCGATTGTTGCTCTGTCGATCGTTGTATTCGTTCCGATTTCAACATAATCTTCAATCACCACATTTCCGATTTGCGGGACCTTGGTAAAATCGCTGCCCGTTACCGGGGCAAATCCGAAACCGTCACCTCCTATAACCACACCGCTATGAATTACGCAATGCGAGCCGATTACAGAATTGTTATGAATTCGGGCGCCTGAATAAATCCAGGTATCGTCATTGATGACAACCTCCTCACTGATATAAACATGGGGAAAAATCTTGACCTTATTACCGATCCGGGCACCCTTGCTCACATAGGAGAATGCTCCGACATAAACTTCGCGGCCCAGGACTGCATCCTCATGAACAAAGGCCATGGGTTCAATTCCAGACCGGTTTGGCCGTTTCTCCACCAGGGCAAGCAGCTTTGCCAGGGAACGGTATGGATCATCAACCCTCACCAGTGTGCAGGAAAGAGGCTTTAAAGGCACAAATTCATTATGAACCAGAACCACCGTGGATTTGGTTTCATAAATATGGTTCTGATATTTCATATTGGCCAGGAAACTAAGGGTTCCGGGCCGGCCATCCTCTATTCTTGAAACATCATTAATCAGGGCATCAGGGTCTCCCTCTACCTTTCCGCCCAGATATCCGGCTATCTGTTTTGCTGTAAATTCCATAGGTTAAAAAGCTAAATTAAGGTTAACGGATCAGATTGCCTGATTAGTATCCGAATTGGCAAATAACCATTTCGGGTAGCAAAGATAGTATTTGCTATCGGCACGGCTCAGCAAAGGCACATTGATAATGTCGCTGGCTTCCGACAGGGTGATGAGCTGACCGCTGTTTTCGAAAAACAGGATCTGGTCATCATTTTCGGCATAGGTACTATTGGTGATTATATCGGAAAAGACCAGGTATTTTGCTTCGTGCGGTGAGAATCCGAACTCAGTGATGGCCTTCCTTCGGAGGTGTTCAATCTGGTCGGGATTCCATGGGGTTCTCTGGATCCGGATCCCGGAGAGTTTTCGGTTCAGCAAGCCTTCCGAAAGAAGTGAAAGGACCTTATCCGGATGATCCGTCCAAGCTTTTATGGAAGCAAAAATATCGGTATCATCGAGTTTGGAAAATTGCTCCAGCAACAGATCGGGATCAGCCAATGGCTGGTCGCTGAGCGGCCCCGGATAGAGAAACCCATGCAGGGCGGGAGTGGCAAAAACATGGGTCCCGTTATAGGCCAGTTCCCTGGCCCGGTTAAGAGCTTTAACCAGCATCTGTTCTGCCGCAATAACTGTTTTATGCAGATAAACCTGCCAATACATCAACCGTCGCGAGATCAGGTATTTTTCGATCGAATAGATCCCCTTTTTCTCTACAACAAGCTGATCATTAACCACTTTCAGCATCTTTATAATCCTCTCATATCCTACCGCACCTTCAGTAACACCCGTAAAAAAGCTATCGCGGTTGAGATAATCCAGCCGGTCCATATCCAGCTGGCTCGATACCAGCTGATGAAAAAATGATCTGGAATACTGATCGTTATAAATCCGGATGGAGAGATCCAGGGCCCCGCCGGTTGAGCGGTTCAGCTGCTGCATAAACAAGCCCGACAGTTTCTCATGGTCAATCGTTTCAACGATACTGTGTTCCAATGCATGTGAGAAAGGTCCGTGACCGATATCGTGCAACAGGATGGCTGCAATGGCTGCATCGCATTCGTCCTCCGTTACCGGGTACCCTTTGCGAGAAATCACTTCCAAAGCAGTATTCATCAGGTACGCAGCACCGAGAGCATGCTGAAACCGGGTATGATTGGCAGCCGGATAAACATAGAATGTAAGCCCGAGTTGTCTGATTCTCCGCAGTCTCTGAAACCAGGGATGGTCGATCAGATCATAAATCAGAGATGAGGGAAAATTGATAAAACCGTAAAGCGGGTCGTTAATAATCTTCCTTTTATTGGGAACAGTGAAGAATTCTTCGTCCATCGGGGGAATGCTAATTGCTTTATGCATGCAATTTTACGACTAATTCTTCGGGAAACCGGAAAACCTCAAAATTTTCCTGATAATGAAGACGTTTCATGGCTACAAATTGGAGTTATGGAAATATTTCTTTATTTTTGCGGTCGATTGTGGGAATTCTGGTATAGGGGACACGGGTCCCCTATTTTTTAATTTTGATGTTGTGATAGAGAGGAAGCACATAGAAGATATTGCTAAAGAGGCACTTAAGGAAACTAAAATTTTCCTGGTGGATGTTATAGTAAATAGGAGCAACGTGATCCAGGTTTTTATCGACCATAACGATGGAATCTGTTTGGATGATTGCGCCGGATTGCACCGGGGTATTGAGGAGCAGTTAGACCGCGAGCAGGAAGATTTTGAGCTCCAGGTTTCTTCGCCGGGATTAGGTCAACCTATCCGGGTGTTTCCTCAGTATCTCAAGGCTCTGGGACAGAAGCTGGAGATCACCTTGCAAGATGGCGATATTATTAAAGGCACCTTGCTGGAAGCCAGGCCGATTGAAACGGACAAAGAGGCTGAGTTAGTCGTCCGCCAAACAGGGACCAAAAGAAAACCGGCACCAGAAGAGCCAATCGTTATTCAAATTAACCGGATAAAAACGGCGCGTATTGAAATAGATTTTAAACAGGTGTAAACAGTTAGGCCATGGAAAGTATAAACCTCATTGATACGTTTTCGGAATTCAGGGAACTTAAGAGCATTGACAGGACGACCATGATGAGCGTTCTCGAGGATGTTTTCCGGAGTATTCTGATCAAACGATTCGGTACGGATGAGAATTTTGATATCATTATTAACGTAGACAAAGGCGACTTTGAAATCTGGAGAAATCGTGTTGTAGTGGCCGATGGCGAAGTTGATGACTCGAACCTGAAAATCTCACTCACCGAAGCAAAAAAGATTGATGATGATTATGAAGTTGGGGAAGACGTTACAGATGAAGTTAAATTGGAAGATTTTGGCCGCCGGGCTATCCTTTCACTGCGTCAGAATCTGACATCCCGCATTTTGGAACTGGAGAAAGACCATGTTTACAGTAAGTACAAAGATAAAATCGGGGAAATAATCACAGGAGAGGTGTACCAGGTTTGGAACCGTGAAATTCTGATTCTGGATGATGAGGGCAATGAACTGATTCTGCCGAAATCTGAGCAGATTCCTTCGGATTTCTTCCGCAAAGGTGATACACTGCGGGCAATTGTGATAAAAGTGGATATGCGGAATAACAGCCCTGTCATTATTTTATCGAGGACAACCCCTATATTCCTTCAGCGACTGTTTGAACTCGAGGTCCCTGAGATTTTTGATGGGTTGATCACGATAAAAAAAATTGTAAGGATTCCGGGTGAACGTGCCAAGGTTGCCGTTGAATCCTATGACGAACGGATCGATCCGGTCGGTGCGTGCGTGGGAATGAAAGGATCCAGGATACACGGTATTGTCAGGGAGTTGCGCAACGAGAACATCGATGTAATCAACTATACTGCAAATATCCAGTTGTTTATCCAGCGTTCGCTGAGCCCTGCCAAAATCAGCTCCATTAAACTGAACGAAGAGGACCATCGAGCTGAAGTTTTCCTGAAACCTGAAGAAGTTTCACTGGCCATCGGAAAAGGGGGACTGAATATCAAGCTGGCCAGCATGCTTACTGATTATGAAATTGATGTTTTCCGTGACGTTGCCGGTGCTGAAGAGGATATTGACCTCGAAGAATTCGCAGATGAAATTGAAAACTGGATTCTTGATGAGCTGAAAGCAGTTGGATGTGACACTGCCCGCAGCGTATTGGATTTATCAGTACAGGAACTGGTAAAACGCACCGATTTAGAGGAAGAAACTGTCAAGGAGGTTATGAAAATCCTCCGTTCAGAATTTGAATAAAACATATGTCAGAGGTAAAACGATTAAGCAGGGTTGCGAAAGAATGTAATGTTGGGATTCAGACTATCGTGGATTTCCTTCATAAAAAGGGATTCGACATAGAAAACAGTCCTAATGCCAAAATTCCGCCTGAGGCACTGGTTCTGGTTATGAAGGAATATCAGAATGACCAGGCAGCCAAACGTGAAGCAGTGCAATTCAAGGAGGAACATAAATACGAATCCCGAACCACTATTTCTATTGAAGATACACCAGCCCAGCAAGTCGAAGAAGAGGTCGAGCAAGAAGAAGTGCTTCTGATTCAGGATAGCAGGGGTTCATCAATATTCGATTTGGATCAGGATGATTCCAGGCGCGAAAAACACGAAAAGAAAGAAGAGTCCGAAGTTATTGCAGTACCGATTGACAAACCGGTTGGGCCAAAGATTGTTGGCCGGGTTGATCTTGAAAAACCAAAACCGAAAGTCAAACCAAAACCCGAACCAAAGCCGGAAGCTGTCCCGGAGCCTGCAGTTGATCATAAACCAGAACGAAAGCCGGTGACTTTGCCGGTTCAGGAAGTTGGACCCAAGATTGAGCACAAGCCTAAGCAAAAACCTCAACACAAGCCGGTTCCGGCAAAAGAAGAACCTGTATCTGCAGTGGTTGACCAGGAATCTGAACCGGTTGCGAAGCCGGCTAAACCGATCGGAAAGGGGCCTGCAGCATCAGTTGAACCAATCATTGAGCCCATTCAGGAAGAACAACTCCAGCCGGAAATTAAAAAAGTTCCTGAAGAAGAAGTCATTACCCATACTACCCTGGCTAAGGATTTATTGGTAGATTTTAAGTTTGTCGGAAAGATTGATATTGATTCTTTGAATCAGAAAACAAGGCCTTCCAAAAAATACAACAAGGAGAAACCGCAGCTGAAACAGGTAAGGGGGGCTAAAGAATCCAGGTCCGCTCCGACTCCGGCAATTAAAAAGGATCAGAAACCAATACCTCAGGTTGAAGGTCCGCAAAAAGAACAAAGCAGTGATGCACCTATCCACAGGATCGTGGTTAAAAAGGCTTCGGGTCCTGCTATTATTGGCAAAATCGCTCTGTCACCCGACGGCGATCGTCGCAGGGAAAAGGTTGTAATTGAAGGTGCCGGCGATGATTCTCTGAAAAAGAAAAAAAGAAAACGTATCCGCAAGGATCGTGTGGCAGTAGTTGGACCAGCTGCTGAACGCGAAGCAACCAAAGTGATTAAGAAACCTACCAGGGTTAAAAAGAAAATCGGAAAAGTTGAGATTTCGGAAGAAGATGTACAGCGCCAGATTAAAGACACATTATCAAAAATAACCCCGAAAGGTAAATCCAAAGGGTCAAAATACCGTAAGTCGAAGCGTGAGCTGAACCGCCAATCGTTACTTGCAGATGCTGACCGCGACGAACAGGAAAGCCATGTTATCAAGGTCACTGAGTTCGTTACCGCTAATGAACTTGCCAGCCTGATGAACGTTCAGGTGAATGAAATTATTTCGACCTGCATGAGCCTGGGCCTTTTTGTTTCGATTAATCAAAGGCTGGACGCTGAAACCATCTCCGTGGTTGCCGACGAATTTGGTTTTGAGGTGGAATTCATCAGCGTTGAAATTCAGGAAGCTATTGAGCAGGAATCAGATAAAGAGGCCGATCTTAAACCGCGCCCACCTGTGGTTACCGTCATGGGTCATGTCGACCATGGAAAAACATCCTTACTCGACTATATCAGAAAAACAAATATTATTGCCGGTGAAGCCGGAGGAATTACCCAGCATATCGGAGCCTATAAGGTTGTTCTGGATAATGGAAAAACCATCACTTTCCTCGACACGCCGGGTCACGAGGCCTTTACAGCCATGCGAGCCCGTGGTGCGCAGGGAGCTGATATGGCTATCATTGTGATCGCTGCCGACGATGCGGTAATGCCGCAAACAATCGAGGCAATCAACCATGCTGCCGCTGCCGGTGTTCCTATGGTATTCGCCATCAATAAGATCGACCGCGAAGGTGCAAATCCTGAAAAAATCAAGGAACAACTGGCTGGGATGAATTACCTGGTTGAAGACTGGGGCGGCAAATACCAGTCACAGGAGATATCTGCAAAAAAAGGTATCGGTGTTGCTGAATTGTTGGAAAAAGTGCTCCTGGAATCGGAAATGCTTGACCTTAAAGCAAATCCTGAAAAAAATGCCTTGGGAACTGTGATTGAATCCTCGCTGGATAAAGGCCGTGGATTCGTAACGACTATCCTTGTTCAGGGCGGAACACTGCAGGTGGGTGATATTGTTTTGGCCGGCAGCTATTTTGGCAAGGTGAAAGCCATGTTCAACGAACGCGGTGGAATCATAACGATTGCCGGGCCTTCAGAACCAGTATTGATTCTCGGGCTTAACGGAGCACCTCAGGCTGGTGACAAATTCCATGTCCTGGAATCGGACCGCGAAGCACGTGAAATTGCCACCAAGAGGGAGCAGCTCCAGCGCGAGCAGGAATTGCGTACCCGTAAACATATTACTCTCGATGAGATCGGCAGGCGTATCGCCATTGGCAACTTCCAGGAACTCAATATCATTGTTAAAGGTGATGTTGATGGATCCATTGAAGCCCTTTCGGATTCACTTATCAAACTCTCAACCCCTGAAATCCAGGTTAATATCATCCATAAAGCGGTTGGACAGATTTCCGAAAGCGACATTTTACTCGCAACTGCATCCAATGCCATCATTATAGGATTCCAGGTCCGGCCTTCATTGAATGCCCGTAAGCTGGCCGAAAAAGAGGGCATCGAGATCAGGCTGTATTCCATCATTTATGATGCCATCAATGAACTCAGGGCAGCTATGGAAGGGATGCTAAGTCCCGAAATAAAAGAAGAAATCACCGGGACCCTTGAAGTTATGGAAGCCTTTAAAATCACCAAGGTGGGCACCGTTGCAGGCTGTATCGTACGGGATGGCAAGATTTACCGGACTTCCAAAGTCCGCATAATCCGCGATGGTATTGTAGTTTATGATGGATTGCTTGGCTCGCTAAAACGGTTCAAGGACGATGCAAAAGAGGTTGTCTCAGGATTGGAATGCGGTTTGAATATCGACAATTACAACGATATCAAAGTAGCAGACATCATCGAAGCTTATACGAGCAAAGAGGTAAAGAAGACGCTATAGTAAAAAAGGTGAGGGCGTTAAGGATGATTTTACAGATTGCCAGAGAACTATTTGGCCTAAAGGCCATAATACTCTGATTATCATTGCAATCCACTAGCTTTAGCTAGTGGCAACTAATAAGGGGCACACTGGTAGTTGAAACTGTTGTGGCAACTGATATAGCACAATTCATGTTGGCATCCCGATAAATCGGGACCTCGCTTCGCTCAGCATCAGCAAATCAGCAAATCATCACATCATCTTACAATCTCTCCCCAACCCCTAACCAATCTTTAATTAGCCTATTAGTTTAGCGTAGGCAGCTGCGTCGAGCAACGTAGAAAGCTCTGAGGAATCAATTACTTTAATTTTCAACATCCAGCCTTCGCCGTATGGATCTTTATTTACGACTTCCGGGCTTGTTTCCAAAGCGGGATTGATTTCGAGTACTTCACCAGATACAGGCATGTACAGTTCTTCAACAGCTTTTACGGCTTCAATATTCCCGAAGGCTTCCCCTTTAGCCAGTGTTTCACCAACTGTTTCAATTTCCAGAAAAACAATATCACCGAGGTTCGACTGAGCATAATCGGTAATACCAATAAATGCAAAATCACCTTCAACGCGGATCCATTCGTGATTCTGGGTGAACTTTAAATTCTGAGGTACGTTCATGGTTTATATTTCTTTAATTAGATTTCTCATTGCTGGTCCAAATGTAAAAAAAGCCTAGATATTGGTCAAGGTAAATCTCAGGTTAAAACCAATCTTGGTGTTGGACGTTGGATATGAGGTAACAACAATAGGTTTATTGACCACCTGATCATAATAGAACCGCAGTTCAAACCTGGTGCTCAACCGATAGCTTGCGGTAAATTTAGCAGTTACAACAGTCTGACCTGATGTGGGTATATTGACCTCCTCCTCGAGTTTACGCATGATCATTATGTTGTTTCGAATCGACAAGTCGAACCGGAGATCCAGGTCGGACTGGAATTTTCTTTGATTTAAACCTGTTTTTATGGTAATCGGTACTTCCTGGAACCGGTAACCGGTTCCGATAACCAATTCATCCGAGCGGTTTTCCATCAATTGATTGTTGTTAAGGCTCAACGTGAGGTTTCTGTTTTTTTTCACTTCAACCCTGGCCTGCAAACTATTCTGCATGGTGGCATCAAATCCGATCAGAGGGCTGAGGGATTCGGTGATGTTGATACTTCCGATTTCACGTTCCGGGAGGAAGTTTTCCTGTACATCCCGCACATAATTCAATCCATCCTGTACATCAGGATCATAGTACAAATTGGTGGTATAGGATCCCACTGAATAGGTGCTCCGGTATGCATGGTTAAGGTTGAACTGTTTCAGATATTTCTTAACAAATTCCGAACGCTGAAGGCCGCCATATTGAATCTTCCAGTTAGGCATCATGTTCATGACTCCGGGCATTGCATCAAGGCTGACAAGGTTGGCACTCTTATTGGAATAAGCTGCCATAAATGCCGGGATAAGGACATCCAGGGATGTGGGCCCATATCCATCAGCATAGCCGGGAACCGTGCCGGTATTCGGATCATAGGCCGGACTACCCGTAACCTGTTTACCCAATCGCTGCTCAGCCAACCGTTTTGAAATAATCACCCGGTTGTTTTTAAAGGTTTCAAAAGTGGCCGATTGGTAACCATTCCCTGCCTTCAGTTTCTCGAAAGCAGAGCCGATGGACAGGATTGTCATGTTAAAGTTCCCGCGGTACATGGCGTTTGCAGCAGTGAACTTGCCTTTATCACCGTAAACATAGAATTGTTCAAGATTACTGCTGGATGAATGGGCAGCCTCGATGGTAATGCGCAAATCACTGAATGGTTCAATGTTTGATGAAAACCTCCAGGATTGGTTTAATGCATTGGTGTAAGCCTCATGAAGCGTTGAATCGGTTGTGAGCCAGCCATTCTGAGCTGCATAATCACCAAACCCAATATCCTGCATTCCCAATGCAAACCCAAATCCGGGAGCCATTTTCCCGCCTGTGTTCTTCATTCCAAAAAGTTTTGGTTCGGGCATGAATCCCGGCAGGACAGTTCCGTTATCACTCGTAAAATAAAGGGACAAATTCTTAATACCCATCAATATCCGCAGGAAATTGTCAGTGACAAAAATAAACGGATTATCCTTTACCTCAACAGTACCTTCCACCTCGATCCGTCCACCGTCTATATCCTTATCGGAGGTCACCTTAATACGCCGTTCATTAATCACTTCGGTTTCAAGCTCAATCACCCGGTTGTTCTGGTCAAGGAATTTTATTTTGACATCCGAACTCATCAGATCATGAACAATTACCTTTCCTACTTTCGCTTTAAGGCTTATCTTATCTGCCTCAAATTTAACTGTTTTAGTAGGTTTCGCCTGTGTGGCTGACTGGCGGCGCTTATATTTATCATCAACCTTTTTCAGGTAACCGATTTTATTATAAAGAGATTGCAGAGAGGCGGTTCCGTTTAACTGAAAATTGCCATTGTTCTGTATGGTGTTACCCAACCGGATGGTATCGGCAGTGATAGGTCCGGCTGCCCAGTCATATTCAATACGATAGGCTGCGTTAGCCGTTAACCAGTTGAAAAGAGGCAACTTATTGATCGGTATCGAATAGGAGGCATTGATAGAATGATGGTATTGTATTGGCCGGCCAAAAGCCACAATATTGTTCCAGATACTATCGCGTTTTTGTTGATAATCAGCGTCTCCACGCCTTATGGCGCCGTCAGGCTCATCAATCCGTGCGATATTGGAATTGGAAAAATCAAGCTTCAGGTTTCTGGTAAGATCCCACTTAATATCAAAATTCCGATTCCAGTTAAAGTTCTTGTTAAAGGTCGGTTCAATCTTCATTTCCGGATTAGCGACGTTACGCAGCTGCATTTCGCTATATCTGCGGGCCATATTGGTACGGAAGCTCATCATCATCGGCTGGTAATACAGATTGAAATCCTTGATTAGTTTAAAGGCAGGTTTATCCAGCTTGGAAGATTTCTTAAAGGGTTCCCATGGTTTCAGATTATTGGCTGAATAGACATAGTTTAAACCGCCATTGTAATTCTTGTTCAGATTAGACTCTGTTTTAATGTTCCGGGCAAAAGCTTCCGTATAAGAATAGGATAACGACCAGTTTGAAATGCTCCAGATTTTGGGATCCCTGCGTCGCGAAGCAGATCCGGGTTCGATCCGGATATTATTGAAATTGAGACTCTTTCGGCGATTATAATCCTGCGATATGTATAGAATTGAATCCTTCACCTGTTTGTTCTTTGCATTATCCAGTGCAGCCTGCAGGGGTATATCCGGATCCATTGGATTATACTGGGGATTCCGCATCATCTCGGAGAACGCAATGTACATAGGCAACTGAACTCCTGCATCCTTCGGGAAAAATTTCCCCAGCTGAAGACTGGAGGATATATCATACTGAGTAATTTGCTCGCGGCTGCGGTCGTTGACCTTTTTGTCGATGCTGCCGAATCCCGGTACACTTGTATTACCGGCCAGCGAAAGGTTACCGAGATCGGCCAGGTTTGCGGAAAGACGGCCGTTAGCTGCCCAGCCTCCTGCTTCATCAAAATCAGTAAGACGAAGCTCGTTCATCCAGATAATAGCTGTTTTTGAGAGGCCATCGTCATTAGCGGTATTGCCTCCGCGAGCCGGGTTGCGAATACCGATCATGATAGTCCGCACATTACTCAGGTTCGGATTCCCAACGAGGATGATCCGGTTGTTCCCATCGTTTTGAATATAATGGGTTTCCAGACTAATATCGGATCCTTCCAATCTCATCGCATCGTTTCGTGCCTGTTTCAATTGTTGAAAAACTGCCAATTCGATATTAAAGCCGTTTTCATCCGGCCAAACGATGGTACGGTCGGATAAATTGAGCTGATCATATTTCGTAGGGGGGTGCAAGTGCGGGGTCAGTTTCAGCGGGACTTCATATTCGTAATAGTTCTGGGTATAATCGGAACCGATTCGTATAAAGGCGCGGAGGTCGCCGTCACGAAGCTGGGTTTCATCTACAGCCTCTGCATGGACGAACATCCGGAGACGTTTATACTGACGCATATCAATCCGTTGATTGGTATAAGCAGCACGTGCATCACCATCTTCAAGATCGGTGACCTTAAGTTCGATTGCCTGCTCATTCTTTTGTATCATCTGTGGATTTGACGGGTCGGTTGTCCTCACAATACCCGGAGGCAATACATAATTCACCGGGTAACGGCTGCCGTTTTCCTCAATGCTTACGGCTGACACCTCAAATTTCCCGCGGGTATACTCGGGGGTGCTCAATTGTTCGCCGCCTTCCAGCAGACTGAGATTGTATTTTCTCCATTCTCCCCTAACCAGTTCGAGGGTAGCAAAACGCATGATCACCGGTTCGCCGAATCCCTTCAGGAACATCCTGATAAACCGAATCGATTTAAAATCCTGTATGCTGCCTATTACTTTCTCAGGTTCATAAATCGGAACCTTAAACTGATACCAGGTAACCGGATCTCCCTGATCGTTCTTCCCGACAATAGCATCCGTAACATAATTCCGGCCTATCTGGAAATCTTGCTTGCGCAAACTGACCTTATACTGAAAATAGGCTTCCGATTCATTCAGTGTATTATCAAGATTAATATCCTCCACATCAGGAAGGGAGGTTGATTGAGTGGGATAAGGTTCGGTAGACTGCTCGGCGGTTGCGGAGTTACCTTCGAGTCCGTTGAATTTCTTATATCTGTTGAGAATGCCCAATTGAACAGCATCATAATCGCTTCCCCGGAAATAATGGTAATCATCTCCGGATGGATCAGCCAGGAATTCCTGATATCGCTCCGAAGCCGGGTTGATTACCTGCTGGAGCGAATCGAGATACTTTGCATAGAACGATCGTTCATCATCGTCACTCAACCCGTCTAACCCCACATCCTGAAGCTTTCTGGCGTTGACATCGTTGTCGAAAGCATTGACAAAGGATTGTGTTACCGGCACCCTGCCCCATGCGGTAGTATCAACATAGTTTAAGGTATTGCCCCCGCTGAGTCCGTTTTCAAAGGCTTTCCGGCCGTCTTTCAGAATATCTTCCGAGATATTACCCAGATTGAAGTAGAGTGATGGATCCAAATCGTCGCGGGTAATTTCCTTTTTGGCATCTTCCACATAAGGATTCATCAGCCAAAACTCAAGATATTCAACGTTGGCTTCCTCAAAATCATTTGTGGTGAGTTTGGCCATTACGCCACCCCAACGTTCCTGAGGAGAACGAAGGTAACCCTGGTCATCGAGTCCGGCGGAATACCTTGAACCACGGATATCATAATTGTAAGGGCCTCTTTCATTGGGGTAAAAGGCCAGATTTAACACTTGCAGAGAGACCGGTATATTGTTCGGACTCTCTTTATAAGGGAAAATTTCCTGCGCCTGGATCTCCCTGGTAAAATGGCTATTCTGCTCAGCCGGATTATTTGCAATATGACTGGGCGTTGCAGAGTTATTTCGCAGGAATAAAGGATCGATATGGTACCAGGCGAGTTTGGCACGGTTGTAACCATAGGCAGGATCGTTACTTAAAGAAGCCTCCGGGAATAATTCAGGCTGACCGGCAGGTGTACTGGCGAGTACCCAGGATTGACGCTGATTTAAAGTAAAGCTGGTTTCACTGCCTTCGAAATCATCTATCAGGGCTTCGCCCTCTTTTGAACCACTTGGATTGATCACCCTTGAATGCCCCGGAATCAGATCTGCAAACTCCCCGCTGAAAGTTATGATCGACTTCTCCTTGGTCTGGATCAGCGGAAGCTTGTCGATTAACCGGGTTAGCCAGGGAGCTTCTTTACGATAGTTGGTATTGAATCCCCAGATGGTATTCGAAATCGGTATATCCTGGAGTGTTACCTTATTGGTCAGTGGACGTTCGGTCAGATGAAGAATCGTTCCACCCACGTTGATATCCTTGTTGAAGCGATATTCAAGGTGAGTGCCCACCATGGCTTTTGATTGCACAGCAAAGGCTGATTGATCTTCCAAAGAAATTTTTATCGGGGTACCTGACTCAAGAAGGCCCTGGTTGATAATCTTGACGGTTCCCATGGTGTAATCCACGGTGTAGTCGGAGTTCTCAGTCAGCTTCATCCCACCGGCGGTAACCACAACGCTCCCTTGCGAAATGTTTGAGGCGTTCAGGCGAATTTCAGAAGAGGAAGAGGATTTGAAAGATCCCCGCATCAGGAATTTATTTTTTTCAGCTGTCTGTTTCGCAACGGTTTGAGTTTGAGTATAGAGTTCCTCAAAAACATACCGGTCCGCGATCGTCTTATTATCCGGGTTGCCACCTTCGATTTTTTTCCGGAGATAAGATCCAAAAGGTTCCAGTATCGGGAAAATAATCCGGCCCTTGGTTGCATTGACTGTGACCTGGTCAATAAAGTCGAAAATTCCGTCGGGCTGAGGATCCCGCTGGGAGTTCAGGTTATCGAGATTTAAAACACTCAGCAGGATTTTTCCATTGATAGCACCTTCAGGGATGTAGTTAATGGCATTGCCGGTTTTATCGTTCTGATAAAGAATATCTAAAACAAATTCCTCCTTGTTCAGGCGGCTGCTCCCGATCGAATAAATATTCTTCATCATCAGGTCCCAGGTTGGTAAAAGAGGTGTTTGGTTAGTCCCTTTCAACAGTTTAAGAATCAGAGAAGGTGCATCAGATTGCTGATCCTTGTTAACCTCCCCCGAGAATTCACCTACGCGGTAAACCTGTCCGCCTACGGTATATTCATAAGCCACAGCAAGGATTTCGTCTGAACTAAGCTGCTGATTTAATGAAATATAACCCAATTTTGCATTCAATTGATACTCCTCGGTCGTTAATCGGCGTGCGTTCTCAATCTTTTCGTAATCCTGACCACCCAAAAATCCCAGGGCTGCCAAAGGGGTCAGCACACTGGTTACCTGTCCGATATCCCGGATTCCGGAATAATTGGCTATAAGATTTTCATAAAGATCATTAAGGGCATTACCCGGATAGCGCCCGGGGCCTTTATATTTTACAAAACTGCTATTGAAAATGTTGGTACCTGTGGAGGTGATTCCTTCGGCGAGGTCGATAAAGGCGACCACGTTTCGGGATTCGTTGAAATTGCTGTTTTTATTGGTAACCCAGACTTCAATGCGGTTAATATTGATCCCCGAGCTAATTACCGGTATGTTTTTCAATGCCTGATCATAGGAATCCCTGAAATAATGGGAGAGAAAGAAATGTTTATTGGATTCATATTCATCCGCATGGATCTCAAATTCGTTTGCCACTCCTCCGCCCTGAACATCAATTGATTGTGATTTTCCCTGCTGTTGAGAAAAGATACTGGTAACGGTCAGCCTTCCGAATTGCATCTCAGTTTTGATCCCAAAGAGGCTTTGGCTGCCGGTAATCAGAGATCCTGAGAGCGGAAGGTTCACATTGCCGGCTTCCACCTTCCGGAGTATTTCGTCGTCCTTTCCGGTATAGGCAATGCGGGTTTTATTTTCAAAATCAAAGGTGGCTTCCGTATTGTATGTGATCCCCAATTCCAGTTTATCACCGATCTGGCCATTGACGTTCATCTGGATCTTGTTGTCAAAGTCGAAGGTGGTATTTTTCCGGACTTTCTCGGGCAGCGACGGATTGTCGGTTTTATTGATCTGGATGCCAAAGATGAGTTCAGCCGAGCCCTGTGGTTTGATCAAGATCGTATTGGACCCGAAAATCCGGTCGAATGCTTCACCGCCGATATATAATTTCGGGACGAGTCCCTGCTGCGATTGGAACTGTTCTCCGCCCACGCGTTGTTTCCAATATTCCTTTACCGAGCGGGTAAAATCATATTTCTGGTATTGCGCGGGAGTCAGGAAGTATGGGTATCCAAGATCTTGATTTCCAAGCTTTTGCTGAAATTTGTAATCATTTAAAACAGGATCATAATCAATCGTTGAGGTAAGATTCTTAGGATCCTTCAGATACAACGGTGAATGTCTGGTCCACAAAGCGGACGGAAATCCTATTGCCAGAGGAATCGGGTACCGAAGTTTAAAAAGGGTATCCCGTTTGGTGGTATCAACCGCCTGTTTAATTGGAACGGTCGGATTTTTTTGCTGTGCTATCAGGCTGCCCGGCAGTACCAATAGAAAGACCAGAAAAAGATTATGGCAAATCAGTTTTTGAATCGATGGTCTATGCTGCATTGAGATTCCGGTGAAGCGATTAAAGTTTTTTCAAGGCTAGCTTGACAAGTTCTTCGGCCCCGTTTGACGGGTGTTCCCTAAAGATCTGATCGAGGACTTTGACCGATTCATTCCGGCCGAAGCCAAGCATAACCAAAGCAGATAACGCTTCATCCTTTGAGGTATTGCCCTGATCCGGCAAAATACCGCCAGCTTCTTCTGTTTTTCCGATTTTATCTCTCAGATCGATAATTACCCGCTGGGCGGTTTTTACACCTACTCCTTTCACGCTTTTCAGCAGGTTAACATTGTCGGTCTGCACGGCCCTGCGGATATCATGTGTGGTGAGAGATGACAGCATCATGCGGGCCGTATTGGGCCCAATTCCGCTTACTGAGATCAGGAGCCTGAACATTTCCCGCTCTTCTCTGGTAGCAAATCCGAAAAGGATATGGGAATCTTCCCTGATAACCTCTTCGGTCAGGAGGGTTGCCTGCTCCTTTCCACGAAGGGTGGCGTGGGTTTGAAGAGATATCTGGATTAGATATCCGATTCCGCCTTGTTCAAGCACGGCAATTGCCGGGGTTAGTTCGGTCAGTTTCCCTGATATATACTCATAAATGGCCATGGTACAATCAATGACTATTGTGCTCCGAGAGCATTCTTTTTCAGTTCCCGATTGGCTTTCCGGGATTTATAAATATCGACCGCCAAGTATATTGCCTGCCTCATGGAATCGGCGCTGGCCTTATCCAGGCCGGCGATTTCATAAGCAGTACCATGTGCAGGCGAAGTACGGACAAATGGCAGTCCGACAGTATAATTAACACCGGAATCGAATGAAAGTGCCTTAAAGGGAGCCAGACCCTGGTCGTGGTACATGGCCAGTGCGGCATCAAATTTCTGATAGAGTCCGGATCCGAAATAACCGTCAGCGGCATACGGTCCGAGTACCATAATATTTTCCAGCCGGGCTATTTCGAGTGCCGGTTTGATGACTTCTTCCTCTTCCGTACCGAGCAATCCCTGGTCGCCCGAATGTGGATTCAGGCCCAGGACGGCAATCCGGGGGGTTCCGACATTGAAATCATGGCGCAGGGAATGATCGAGCAGCCGCAGTTTCGACAGCAGGATATCTTTTGTGATTTCTGACGGCACCTGTGCCAGAGGGATATGGCCGGTAACCACACCCACTTTCAGATAATCACTGACCATAAGCATTAGTACATCATCCGAAGCTAGTTTTTCCTGAAGATACTCGGTATGGCCCTTAAAATTAAAATCCTTGCTCTGAATGGTATGTTTGTTAATCGGAGCGGTAACCAGGATATCGATCTGATGTTCAACCAGATCATGAACAGCCATTTCCAATGCAATAAAGGCAGCTTCCCCGGCATATCCCGAAGCTTTACCCAGCTCAACGCGGGCATTATCATCGAGACAATTGATCAGGTTTGCTCTGCGGGGGTTGGCTTCCCTGGCGGTAGCCACACTGTTAAGGCTGAAATTCGGGATATTCAGGGCTTTGCGATGGTAGGCCAGAACCTTTGGTGAGCCATACACCACCGGGGTGCAGACATCAAGAATTCTCGGGTCCATCAACGCCTTGATAATCACTTCATATCCGATTCCGTTAATATCGCCCTGGGTAATCCCTACCCGTATTTTATGTTCGTCCATATGATTGTCTTACAGTTGGTAATATTTGGTAATGAATTCAAGCAGTAATCTGACCCCGGTTCCGGTACCTCCGATTCCCCGGTAGCTTTCGCGGGAGGTAAGGAAGGCTGTTCCGGCGATATCGATATGTATCCATGGATAATCGGTAAACCGCTCCAGGAATTTACCGGCTGTAATGGCTCCGGCATTTCGTCCTCCGATATTTTTCATGTCGGCAATTTCCGATTCGAGCAGTTTTGCATAATCTTCCCAAAGCGGAAATCTTACCAGTCTTTCATGAACGGAAAACCCTGCCTGGATGAGCTTATCAATGGTATCATCCGGGGCCGTCCCCATAATCACAGATGCCTGAGATCCGAGTGCCACCTGTGCTGACCCTGTGAGCGTGGCAAGGTCGATGACCAGCCCCGGCTGGTATTTCCGGGCATAGCTCAAAGCATCGGCAAGAATCAACCTGCCCTCCGCATCGCAATTAAGGACCTCAACGGTGGTATTGTTATGCATCCTGATCACATCCCCCGGGGCATAGGCGTTACCATCGGGCCGGTTATCGGTGGCAGGAATAAGTCCAATGGTGTGGACCGGCAAATTCATGCGTGCTAAAGCAATAAGTGTTCCGGCAACAGCCGCAGCCCCGGCCATATCGCATTTCATTTCGTCCATGCTGCCAGGAGTCGGTTTGATGCTTAATCCCCCCGTATCAAAAGTTACGCCTTTGCCGATGAGTACCAGCGGGGAATCATTTACTGAATTCTCGGGCTCCCAATTCATAATAATAAAACTGGGAGGATCAATGCTTCCGCGGTTTACGGCCATCAATCCGCCCATCCGGAGGGATTCGATCTGCATTTTATCCAGTATTTCAACCGAAAGCCCGGTCTCCTGGCAGAGCCTGGTCAGATCCTCACCAAGTTGAGGCGCGTTCAGATAAGAAACAGGTTCATTCACCAGATCGCGGGTGATCGTAACAGCATGAACCCGGACATTTACCAGCCGGATCATGGAAGAATCACCATTGAGTATCCCCAGTTGCTGGAATGAGTGCTTTTTGTCGTCCGGTTTTGAAAAATATTTCAGGAACTGGTAGTTGCTGAGGGCGATTCCTTCGGCCAGAGCCTCTATCCAGCAGGATTGACCGGTATAGTCAACAATGATCATCTCCTGCCATTTGCTGCGGCAGGCAATTTCGTGAATTTCAAATCCGCAGACCCGCCACTCCTCGAGCAGTGAATCACCCTTTTTTAATGGATCAGGTAAAACTGATCCATTAAAAAAGGGTGATTCACTGCTCGAGGAGTGGCGGGTCTGCGGATTTGAAA
>QYQM01000005.1 GCA_007280905.1 Porphyromonadaceae bacterium
CGGTAACCGGACCGCAGCTGTTGGCATCGGTGAAGCTGTAAGACTTGGCTGCTCCGGCCAGTACCCCGGTAAAAACTCCGGTGGCATTGGTCTGACTGTTGAAGGTATAGCTGTAGGGAGCGGTTCCGCCGGTGGCCACAATGGTGACGGTAGCGGTACCGCCATTGCATAAGATCGGGGTGGTTACGGTGGCGCTGGTTAAAGCGAGTACTTCCGGCTGGTTAACATCCAGGGTATCGGTAACCGGACCGCAGCTGTTGGCATCGGTGAAGCTGTAAGACTTGGCTGCTCCGGCCAGTACCCCGGTAAAAACTCCGGTGGCATTGGTCTGACTGTTGAAGGTATAGCTGTAGGGAGCGGTTCCGCCGGTAGCAATGATCGTGACGGTAGCGGTATCGCCATAGCAAAGGATCGGGGTGGTTACGGTGGCGCTGGTTAAAGCGAGTACTTCCGGCTGGTTAACATCCAGGGTACCGGTAACCGGACCGCAGCTGTTGGTATCAGTGAAGCTGTAAGCCTTGGCTGCTCCGGCCAAGACCCCGGTAAAAACTCCGGTCGCATTGGTCTGACCGTTAAAGGTATAGCTATATGGAGCGGTTCCGCCGTTGGCGACTATTGTGATGGTAGCGGTTCCGCCGTTGCAGAGGATCGGGGTGGTTACGGTGGCGCTAGTCAGGGCGAGTGCGGCCGGCTGGTTAACATCAAGGGTGCCGGTTACCGGACCGCAGCTGTTGGTATCAGTGAAGCTGTAAGCCTTGGCTGCTCCGGCCAAGACCCCGGTAAAAACTCCGGTAGCATTGGTCTGACCGTTAAAGGTATAGCTATATGGAGCGGTTCCGCCGGTGGCAACAATGGTGACGGTAGCGGTTCCGCTATTGCAAAGGATCAGGGTGGTTACGGTGGCACTGGTCAAAGCGAGTACTGCCGGCTGGGTAACATCCAGGGTACCGGTTACCGGACCGCAGTTGTTGGCATCGGTGATGCTGTAAGCCCTGGCTGCTCCGGCCAAAACCCCGGTAAAAACTCCGGTCGCATTGGTCTGACTGTTAAAGGTATAGCTGTAGGGAGCGGTTCCGCCGTTGGCGACTATCGTGATGGTAGCGGTTCCGCCGTTGCAAAGGATCGGGGTGGTTACGGTGGCACTGGAAACAGTGCACTGCGCTTCGGCTTGATTTGGGCAACATAGCAGCACTCCCACTGATAATAGCAATATCAGTGAGAAATACCAAGTGGTTTTTTTAGAACACGCTACGAATCGAGAACCCGCCTTTTTCACTACAATTTTATTAACAATTGTCCGCCGACTGTTGATAACCTATATGGTTTATCCTATTAACAGCATCAAGGTAACCCCCAAAAAACGGTTAAAAGCCTGTTTTTGTGTACTATTTGACGAACCGGAAAATATTACAGATTAATGGCTCAAATTTCAGATAAAAAAACCCCGTGTCTTTAAATAATCCGGCTTCTTCAGGCCGATTTCAGAAATGAAAATATTCTCAAAAAGTCCAATCTAAGAGATGTGAAAAAAGTGCATCCGGGCCAGTTTTTGTTTTTGATTCTGACATTTTCCAGAATCTGGATTTTTCCTCCAAAGCTCGTTCGGAAGAAAAGATTTGCATCGAAAATCATTAGAAAGTATTCAAAATTTGTTGTAAAAATTGAAGGGTTTGCAACAATGAAATAACAGGCTCCTTTTTTAGTCTTTTTGTTTGTCACCAATGAACCGGATCAGAACACAGAACTTGGATTACGTGAGGAAAGCGCTATAAATGTACTCTATAAAAGGAAGTATATAAACAAAGGCGAAACACTGAAAGGGGATTATATTGTATGCGAACCTTAAAAATGGAAGGTTGAAAAATTCAGTAATTCTTATTTTTAGCCTTGTTTTATAAAAAATGTCGATCTGAATAGGGTTACACTGAGAACAACTGATCCCTTGTGATGTTATGTGGTGAGTGTCTTATTGAATCTGCATGTCACACTATATTAGACACTTAATGGCTGCTAACGTAAACTCTGAACTCTAAAAAATCCGTAGGTTTTTGTCAAAGTGAACGTCAAATCAGCCAATTTTTGTCACTTGTCACTTGTCGCTCTTCACTGGTCACTCTTTCGCGTCACTTCCCCACTTCCTCACCTCCTCACTTCCTCACCTCCTCACGCCTTGTCTATCCCATTTTGTCTATATTTGAATCCAAAACATGCCATGATGAAAAAAATTAACTTTGTTCTGATGTTACTGATGGTGACCTCGTTCTTGGGATTGCAAGCCCAGCAGAAGTCGGCCAACCCCGCTCTTAAAGGCGATGGGACAGTTTTTTATTATGAAGATTTTAACTGGGAAAACCCGGCTGATCCAAAAGGATGGACCATGCCAGCCGGATATATGCTGCTGGATCCCGACGACAATGGGTTTAATTTTCAATGGCTTCCCTATGACAGCCTGAATTCGATATTAACGAGCGAACCCCCGTTCAATTCTACCACGGGCCATAATGGATATCTGGGACTGTTCCTGAGCCTTTACAATAACGACAAAGATCCCCGGCTAACAATCAATAATTCCATCCAGTTCCCCCATTTCGATTGCAGCCAGCACTCTTCAGTGGTGGTCCGGTACGAAACCCATTTCATGAACGGAGGCCCTGGCCTCCAGCTGATGCAGGTTTCAGCCGATGGCGGTGCACATTGGGCTACCTATAATGTCGGGTTCGGTGTCAATCACAAGGATCGTCCAAATGATGTTGCCCCGGGTAAACCAGCTATCTATGAAGCCAATATTTCGGATGTGGCTGCCGGCCAGACCGATGTTATTATCAGACTCCACTGGGGCGAAACCACCCTATATTTCTGGGTACTGGATGATTTTTCGCTGGCTGAAGCGTATGATAATGACCTCCGCCTCAAGCATTTTACCGCCGAATGGGACAATGGCGATGTTGAAAACCCTATGACCCCGTTCAACATGATACCTAAATCCCAGCTGAATGGAACCGGTGGTTTCTTTAACTTTGAGTCGAGCGTCCAGAATTTTGGTGAATTTGATCAGGAAGATGTTTATCTCGATCTGAACATAACCAAAAACAATGAAGTGATCTGGCATAAAGAAACAACTCCGCTGTTCCTGGTTCCCACATTCGAACTCGATACGATAAAGATCGCTGATAAATTTATGCCGGTGGATTTTGGCCATTACAAGGTGTCTTACAATTACAAACAGAGCCAGCTTGAGAGTACTCCGGAAAATAATAAGGCCGAATTCTTCTTTAATGTCAACGACAGCGTTTTCTCCCGCTCTGATGACTCCCCCGACCTGGCCTGGTCTTATCTTTTTGAGAGGTATGGAAACATCGAAGTCACTGCCATAAACGATTACTTTACCGGCTCAATTTTCCCGATCGCAGCCGATTGCGAGGTCAGTTCTCTATCAACCTACATCATGGGCGGACTCGCCGACGGAAAGATCGAATATCAATTCCAGATTTGGAAAGTGCCTGTTGGACAAGCCGATGAAACTCCTTTCAAAATACTTACCTCCGAGATGGCGGTGCTGGATTCAAGTCAGTTTAATACCTGGGTGACTTTGCCCTTTGATAAAGATGGCGAATCTGAGTTCCTTAAAGCTGGTGACCTCATCTATGCCGGTATCTCGCAATGGGATAATCATGAAGACTACATGGTCCGCCGTTCGAAATCTCTGAAGATCGGAACCGATCGTACTCTTAAAATGGTGGGTCCCACAGCAGTGGGTCTCTATGATGGAAATATCGAACTCGGTCTTGGCACCTTTGTTCGCAGAAACCTCATGTGCCGGCTCAACCTGAATGATCATAGCAATATAACCGATGGCACCGATATAACCCGGGCACTCACTTCCCTTGGCCAGAATTATCCGAACCCGTTCAATTCCACTACGGAGATATCATTTGAACTGGCCAACGGATCAGATGTATCGATTGAAGTGATGGATATGACCGGCCGCAAGATTCTTGATCGGGCTGAAGGGTTTAAGCCTGCCGGAAAACACTCGATGACGCTGGATGCTGCCGGACTTGAGGCTGGAATTTATTATTACTCTCTAAAAGCAGGGCAGTTCAAGCAAACAAAGCAGATGGTGATCTACTAGTCGTGTAGCACTGGGTTCCTTATTACGGGTGACCGCAAGGGTCACCCGTACAAAATCATGCCCTCCCTGAAAAGGGTGTGGGTGTGGGTGTGGGTGTGGTTAGTGCACACTTGAATCTCCCACTTCAGAATTCAGAATTGGCCTTCGAATCTATAAATTTATACTTCATTTTTAAACCTTCACACGCAGGTTTATCTTCCTCAGCCGAATATTCTTTGGCGTTACCTCAAGATATTCATCGGGCCCGATGTACTCCATATACTGCTCGAGCGAGTAACGGCGTGGCGGCGGTACCGAAGCCTTTTCATCCGAGCCGGAGGCACGCATGTTGGTGAGCTTCTTGGTTTTGCTCAGGTTGATGACCAGATCTGTGGGCCGGATGTGTTCGCCGATCACTTGCCCCTGGTACACAGGTTCGCCCGGATAGATGAAAAAAATTCCGCGATCCTGCAGTTTGTCAATGGCATAGGCAATAGCCGGACCGGTTTCGAGAGCGACCAGTGCGCCATTGCGTTTGTTGCTGATCTCACCTCTCCAGGGTTGGAAACTATCAAACCGATGGGCAAATATAGCCTGCCCCTCTGTTAGAGTTAATATCTGATTCGACAACCCCATTAATCCACGCGAAGGGATACGGAAAGTCAGACTGTTCTGATCACCCTTGAACTCAATGTTCAGAAGTTCACCCTTACGCGAGGTAACTGCTTCAATGATCTTGCCCTGAAATTGTTCAGGAACATTAACAACCAGATTTTCAACTGGTTCATGTGTAACTCCGTCGATCTCTTTAAGCAATACTTTCGGCTGGCCCATCTGGAATTCATACCCCTCCCGACGCATGGTCTCCACCAGGATAGATAAGTGCAGAATACCCCGGCCATACACATTTAGCATATCCGGCGATTCAGTCTCTTCTACCCGCAGTGCGAGGTTTTTTTCGATTTCGCGAAACAACCTCTCACGAAGATGGCGCGAAGTCACATATTTTCCGTCTTGCCCAAAGAATGGGCTATTATTAATGGTGAAAAGCATACTCATGGTAGGCTCATCCACCTTGATCGGAACCAGTGCCTCCGGATTATCGGCATCGGCAACGGTGTCGCCAATCTCGAATCCTTCGAGTCCCATGATAGCTATGATTTCCCCTGATCTCACAGGGGTCTTAATCTTCTCTTTTCCCAATCCTTCAAACAGATACAGTTCCTTGATCTGCTCTTTCTGTACCAATCCGTGCTGCTTAACCAGCGATACCCACATGCCCGTTTGCATAGTTCCGCGAAGCAACCGACCCACCGCAATACGCCCTACGTAGGAAGAATAGTCGAGCGAGGTGATCATCATCTGAGGGGTACCTTCTACAAAGGGAGAAGCCGGAATGTGTTCGAGAATGGTATCCAGAAGATAAGTCACGTCTTCGGTCGGGTTTTTCCAGTCGGGTCCCATCCAACCTTCTTTGGATGAGCCATATACAACTGGAAAATCGAGCTGGTCGTTATTGGCATCCAGATGCATCATGAGCTCGAAAACCTGTTCGTGAACCTCATCGGGTTTGCAATTCGGTTTATCAACCTTATTGATGACTACGATCGGTTTCAGATTGAGATGCAGGGCTTTCTGCAGAACAAACCGGGTTTGTGGCATCGGACCTTCAAAAGCATCCACCAGCAGAAGCACCCCGTCGGCCATGTTCAATACCCGCTCAACCTCGCCGCCAAAGTCGGCATGCCCGGGGGTGTCGATGATGTTGATTTTAACTCCTTTATAGCGTACCGATACGTTTTTGGCCAGGATTGTAATGCCACGTTCCTTCTCCAGATCGTTGCTGTCGAGGATCAATTCCCCCATCTCCTGGTTGTCCCGGAACAGTTTAACCTGATGTAAAATGCGATCTACAAGGGTAGTTTTACCGTGGTCAACGTGGGCAATAATCGCTATATTCCTGATTTCGTACATGATTCCCATTCAATAAATTGGCCCGCAAAGGTAGTCAATATTGTCGACAAATGGAAATATACGGCCTACTGCCAACTGCTTACTGCCTACTTTTTACTATCCGACACAGAATTTTGAATTTAATTTATACTACCTTTGCACCGCATTAAAATCGCATATGGACGACTATCACGCGGATATTTTCAGGTGTAACTAGTCCTCCGGAGGCCGGATCACTTGCCTCTGGCGGATTTAAAAACGGAGGCAACATATGATTACTTACTGGCAAATCGTTAGAAACGGCCTGCTCCCCCTTCAAACATACATCAAAGGTTCAGTTATTAATGTCGTGTCCCCCTCGCACGAAGAACTCAATATGCTCAAGAACACTTTCAAGATCGATGAGGATTTCCTCAGCGATATCATGGACGTGGATGAGCGTTCACGTATGGAAGTGGACGAGGGGAAATTATACCTGATTTACAGGGTTCCTTATTACAACAAGGAAAACGGCCTGCCGTATGCTACAATGCCCCTTGGAGTGATGCTTTCCGATGAAGCCCTGATTGTGATTGGTTCACAGCATAATGATGTGCTTGCCGAAGTGTTTTCTAAAAACATCAAGAAACAGGTTGATTATGAAAATAAGATCGAGTTTCTGTTCCATATCATTGATTACTCGACTATTACTTATCTGAAGTTCCTGAAAATGATCAACGGTGAAACCAACGTCATCGAACAGGCCCTCGAGAAGTCAACGAAAAATGAAGAGTTGCACAAACTCCTCCTGATGGAAAAATGCCTGGTCTATTTCAATACTTCCCTCCGCTCCAACGAAATCCTGATCGCCAAACTCCGTAACTCCAAATATTTCAAGAAGAATGAGGTGGATGAAGAGCTGGTGGAAGATGTCATCATCGAGATCAAACAAGCCATCGAAATGACCCACGTTTACAGCGACATCTTAAGTGGTATGATGGATGCATTCGCCTCGGTAATCTCCAACAATCTGAACATCGTTATGAAGAAACTCACCATCGTTACGATCACCCTCATGATACCAACCCTGGTGGCCAGTTTTTTTGGTATGAACGTTCCTAACTTCATGGAAAACAGCCCATTTGCTTTCGCGGGCATTCTCGTATCAGCTCTCGCCCTTGCTACGGTTGGGGTGGTGATGATCGGGAGAAATAAATGGATGTAGAAAGGCTCGATGACAGTAGGCAGTAGGCAGTAGGCAGAAGCAGGGAAGCTGTAGAGAGGCATATTTGCGTCTTTTGTAGGCAGTAGGCAGTAACTACAACGAGTATAATTACCGCAGCACAACCTCTTCCATTCGCACAGCCCCCGCAGGAGTAACGTCTATCGGCGCAACTCTGAGGGTAATTTTATTGCCTTGAAATTCAATTTGTTCCAGTCGTTTTTTGTTTAGCGTTGTACCAACCTTGATAAAGAAAGGGAACAGATCTTCCCCCACGGCAATACTCATGTCCTCAACCATTTCATCCCAGGTGAGATGATGTTCGGGATCATCTTTCCACCGGGTATGCTGCACCCATTTCCATTTTGGGTACCATGACGGCCCATAGCGATCATCTATCTTTTGCCAGATATACCAGGTTTTGATCCAATCTTTTCCGTATCCCCATTTCTGATTCATCGCCTCATTTTCATAGCAGGTGGCCAGATCCATCGCATTCCCTTTCGGATCATAGGCAAACATGGAGTTGCACTCGCGGTTGGCTTTATCGAGCAGATCGGGTTTGAACAACGCATTCACCTTCCCCTGGAACCACCCGGCATGTGCCTCTCCGCGATCCGGGATCGGCGCAATTCCCGCTATCTTGCCCTCATCATTGGCCGGACCAAACATCGTGTGGGCCAATTCATGACCAAAGATGGACAAGATTCCATGCCCGTCCAGACTGATAATCCCGTTTTCTTTTGGTTTATAGATATTTACGGCCCAACCACCTCCTCCACCTGCACAAAGAATCAGATACATCGGCTCAGCAGTCGGAGTCGAAGGCAACCTTTGCTGAATGAACGCTTGTGCCTTGGGAACATCATCCTTTACTGTTTTTAGCAGCTCCGGTTTCTGATTGGCCGCGTAATAGAATACGATATTGCTGAAATTATCCTCCAGCTCCGGGTAGATGGCCCCTCCGCCCTCCATGGTCTGCGGCAAGTGCAGAGTACCACCCACCGGCTTTTGAAATTCCGTTAAAACAGTCATCATTTTGCTAAGCAATGAATCCGCCAGTGCCTTACGCTCCTCCGAATCCTTTCCGCTCCTGCGAATGGCCGACAAATTTCCACACATCACAACCCTCCCGCGACCGAACTTCCTTATAGCCAATACGTTTCGCGGTAGCTCTCTTGCCCCCTCCTTCCTAAGGAGGGGGTTGGGGGAGGTACTTTCAGTGGCGCGGGCGATTAGGGGGTTGGGTGAGGTATTTTCCGGCTTGACGGAGGTACCGGGGTAGACGGAGCTCCATTCCTCACTCAGCTTCATCTTCGCCCACCTGATCCCCGAAATCGTAGTGTCCTGATCAGTAAACTTGCCACCGAATACCGCCGCCAATTTATTTAACGACCATTCGCCATTGTCGGGGGGACCCGCGGGTCCTGCCCTACGAATGGCATACCCCTGAATTATTAAACCACCGCCTTTACGAACGAATTGTACCATGGCTGCAATTTCAGCATCGGTATAATCCTGTGCCTTCGGGGTCGACTGCTCCGTGATGATCACATCGTATTTTGCATTCGGCCACCAGGCAAACGGATAAATTTTGTTAACCGTATCATATAGAACCCTTACGCGACTGAACCCCTTTGAATCCAGCACCGTATTCACCGTAGCATGACTCCCGATTGCCCGGTATCCCGATTTATTCAGACGTTCGGGCAGGTCCCAAAGCGTTACGAATGAACACTCATGAGCCATGTCAATCAGTACGTTATAGCCTTTGTCCGCAACGACCGGCTGTTCAGCAAAGAGCGGTCGAGTCGACAACTTTTCTTTGAAGTTGTCAACTCTAATCGTCTTCCCTGACGTCCATGCAGCGGTAATCTGCTCAGTGGTCAACTTTTCAGAATTTGACAACTTTAAATTTTTGCCCTGACAGCCGCATAATAGCATCAGAATAGCTAAAAAAGGAATTAATCGTTTCATCTCATAAAGTTGACAACTTTTCTTGGAAGTTGTCAACTTTAATTCCTGGAGGTTAATCGCCGATCTGTATCCAAAATGAACCGCCATGTTTTTCAACATTTTTCAAATTCGGGTGATTCCATATTTCATCAAGTATGCCCGTCAATTCCGGAGTCTGACTGATGTGCCAGGCCGGGAATATCGGTTGGTACTTTTTGGGATTGGCCAGTAAAAAAGCAGCTAACATATATTGCTCAGAGTAAAACCGGTCGCACAGAAACGGAGGGTAATCCCACGGAAGGTAAATATCATGAAACTCCACAATCACTCCGGGCTTGAGTAAAGGAAGTATCTCCAGAAAGCACACGGTTACATCGGAGTTTGGCAAACAGCGATGCGAATTATCGATAAAAAGGATATCATTGGCACCTAATCGATCGCTGATCAGGCCGATATCATCCATCTTTTCCAACGGTTTTCTGATGATTTCGTCAGCCAGATGATCAATGTTTGCCCGCGGGAAAGGATCGATGGAAAGGATTAGTGTAGCTAATTTATTATCTTTTATGGCTTTACGGGCAACTTTCGTGGAATTGCCCGATCCGATTTCGATATAATGGGCCGGTTGAAAATACCCGATCAGGGTGTATAATGCCATAATATCCAACCCGGGTAAAAATCCGTTATTCCAGGCCGGCAGATTTTCATCCGGCTCGTTTTCCGACAAATTCAACGAGAAAAAGATCTCCTTATGAGTCAATATCTGATTCAAAAAATCGGTATACGAAACATTTTCAATAAGATGCAATAATCCGGGATGCACTGCCGATTCATGTCCGTACCTGGGCTTCATGTCAACCTTGTACTCCAATATCAGTTTTTGATATTTGGGCAGGAAGAGTTTTGCAGTCGATTTTAAAGAGAATTTCATGATGATGCCGTTGTTTCTAAAAGAGGCCGAATTTACTAAAATAATGTGCCAATTGGTCAATGTGCCAATGTGCCAAAGAGTAAATTACCAGATGAAAAGATTTAGCTGGTTATCCAGCAGGCGAAAGCTTTTACGGTGGTATGGACAGGCTCCTGTCACGCGTATCGCGTCACGATGTTCACGGGTAGGGTAGCCCTTGTTATGATCCCAATGGTAAACAGGGAATTCATGGTGGATCTTAAGCATAAAATCATCCCGGTGCGTTTTGGCCAGTATGGATGCCGCGGCAATGCTCATGAACCGTCCATCACCATGAATCTCACAGCTATGCGGGATGCCGGGGTAGGGGTTGAAACGCGGACCATCAATCAGGAGAAATTCCGGATTGATTTTTAATCCCGATATCGCCCGGTGCATGGCCAGAAAGCTGGCATTCAGTATATTGATTTCATCAATCTCGGCAGGTTCCACCCATGCCACAGCCCAGGCAATGGCCGATTCTTCAATAATGGGCCGCAGGGTCTCCCGCTGTTTCAGGCTCAATTGTTTGGAATCATTCAATACCGGATGATAAAATCCCTCCGGCAAAATTACCGCTGCTGCAAATACCGGTCCCGCCAAACACCCCCGGCCCGCTTCATCGCATCCGGCTTCCACACGCAAGGCTTCCTTGCAGGGCAGTAATTTATTCTCTTTCATAGCGTAAATCTGATTTAATCATTGAAGTAAAATAAAGACTTTTTTCAGAGAAGTCCCGGATAAAAACTTTAAGAATTGTTTTTATTTTATTAATAGCTTTCTTACATTGCACTAACTTAATAAAGGCAAAAACATAAACTAAAAATAGACATGATTAATTTTGAGGCACTATTTAATATTTCTTACGGTTTATATGTCGTTTGCTCAGGCGATAAAAACCGGGGCAACGGATTTATTTCCAATACCGTATTTCAGGTTACCGCAGAACCTGCAAAATTTGCAACCTGTTGCAATAAAAATAATTTTACTGCTGAATTTATTCAAAAATGTGGAGCTTTCTCAGTATCTATATTGAACGTGAATGCCTCTTCTGAAATATTCGGAACATTTGGATATAAGAGCGGTAAGGATATTGATAAATTGGCCGGAATGACTGTTAGATATGGTGATACCGGAGTACCGATCGTAATCAATGATAGTATGGCTTTTCTGGAATGTAAGGTTGTTCAGACAGTCGATGTCGGGACTCATTTAATATTCATTGGCGAGTTAGTAAACGCCGAAATCCTGGACGACATCCAAGAGCCAATGACCTATTTATATTATAGGCAAATACGAAAGGGAGTTGCACCAAAAAATGCACCGACATATATCGACAAATCTAAACTCGAAACAAGGGAAAAAGACTTATTATTAAAAAAATATAAATGTTCTTCTTGTGGATATATCTATGACGAAGACACTGAAAGTGTGAAATTTGCAGATTTACCCGATGACTGGGTTTGTCCGTTATGTGGTGCTTATAAATCCGACTTTTTTGAAATTTAATTAAAAAAAATAAATATCATGGCAAAATCATTAAAAGGTACAAAAACAGAACAAAACCTGCTAAAAGCATTCGCAGGTGAATCACAGGCCAGAAATCGATATGAGTTCTTTGCAAGTGTGGCTAAAAATGAAGGCTACGAGCAAATTGCAGCTATTTTCATGGAGACTTCAAATCAGGAAAAAGAACACGCAAAACGCTACTTTAAATTCCTGGAAGGCGGAAAGACAGAAATTACAGCCATGTATCCGTCAGGTATAATTGGAACAACAAAAGAAAATTTAAAGGCCGCTGCCGAAGGGGAACATGAAGAATGGTCTGAATTGTATCCTCATTTTGCCGAAGTTGCAAAAGAAGAAGGGTTTCCGGAAGTTTCAGTCGCATTTAAAATGATTACAAAAGTTGAATCTGAACATGAACGCAGATATCTGAAACTATTGCAAAATATCTCAGAAGATAAAGTGTTTGTAAAAGATGGTAAAGTTTGGTGGAAATGTTTGAATTGCGGATATGTCTATCAATCTGAAAAAGCATTGGAGAACTGCCCTGCCTGTTTGCATCCTAAAGCATTTATGCAGGTAAGAGAAGAAAATTACTAAGAATAATTGGTGCCGATAAGAAAGGCTTCATGTAGGGCTAAGCCGCATGAAGCCTTTCTTAATAGCGGTGTTTTTCCCCGGTGATTTGCAACAGATCCGGTATTTTAAATTTTTATTTTTGTCCACTGAGAAAGATAATTAACCAGTTATTCGAATTGCTGGAAATGAATCAGTTTTCTTTCCGGTTCAAAATGTTAGTCACTTCCGTTGAGGTAATTATAGAATTTGCTATCTTTATACCATTATGTCTGATCGAACTCTATCGGTGACCATTAATTGCAAAAGAAGCGACGAAATTTAAACATACACGACAATGACAATTAAAGAAGCAATTTTAAAAAGCCTTGAAGACATAAATGGGTTAACCAACTATTATGAAATTTACAAGCACATTGTAGCTCATAAGTATTATGATTTCAAAGAGGCAAAAACACCTGCTTCGACAGTTTCTGCATTGCTTGGCGACTATATAAGAAATGGAGACATAAGAGTTAAACGAATTAAAGAAACAGGTGGATCATTTTCTTACTATTTGACTAAAAATGAATCAAATATTGACATTGACACCATTGTTCCCACGTCATCACCTGTAAGTAAAAAGATAATAAAAGCTGAAACATTCGATGAAAGAGATTTGCATAAATTGCTAAGTAGTTACTTGAAATCGACCGATATTTATTCAAAAACGATTTTTCACGAACAATCTAATAGAACTGACGAATATCAAAAATGGGTACATCCGGACATGGTTGGTATTCGCTTTTTAAAGTTGCAAACAAATGTAAGTCAAACGTTTTTAAAAGCAATTAATCGTGTTGAAACCTTTAAAATAAGTTCATACGAAATAAAGAAGGAAATAAATTCCGACTACGAATTAAAGAAATCATTTTTTCAAGCAGTCTCAAATTCAAGTTGGGCAAATTATGGTTATTTGGTTACTTTTGAGATCAGCGACAGTTTGACCGAAGAAATGGAACGTCTGAACCAATCTTTTGGAATAGGTATAATTGCACTTAGGGCTAATCCATACGAAAGTAAAATTCTTTTTCAACCGAAATATAAAGACTTGGACTTTAAGACAATCGATAAACTATGTAAAATAAACAAGGAATTTGAAAAATTTATAGAGCAAATAGAAAAATTAATGACTGCAAGCGATAAATATATAAAGGCCACAGAAAAAGAATTGGATGAGTTTTGTGACCGCTATTTCTCAAATGATACGGAAGTTGAAATGCACTGTAAAGAAAAACATATACCAATAGAAATATCAACAAATGGCATCATAATTTAGGACAATAGGGGTTTTAGAGATAATTCAAGCATTCGATCTTAAATAAACTTGTATGTTGGTGGATGAGGAAGAAGCCCGCAAACCTTTACTAATGAGACGCTCGGCTGCTATTTGAAATAAAAGGAAAAGAAATGAATAAAAATGAATCGATAGTATATCATGGTGTAAGCAGAAATTAGCATTCCGCAATTCCCCCCTCTTACCGCCCTGGATAATCCCCTATCGCCTTCAATACTGTATCCAGCGACAGCCATACCTTCCGTGCCGTCTTATCCCAACTGAACAGCTTGCACCGCTCAAGTCCGGCGGCGATCAGTTTACTGCGTAAAACAGGATCCGTGGCCAGCCGTTCCATGCCCAGCGCAATTTCCTCCACCGAATCCGGAGCCGCATAAATGACCGCATTTCCTCCAACCTCCGGCAGCGACGTAACATTCGACGTCAGCACCGGTACCCCCGCCGCCATAGCCTCTACCACCGGTATCCCGAAACCCTCATACCACGGCACAAAAGTCAGCGCCAACGCCCCACCCATCACCCTACCCAACTCCGCCGGCTCCAACCGCCCCGTATACA
>QYQM01000087.1 GCA_007280905.1 Porphyromonadaceae bacterium
CTCTCGCAAAGGCGCAAAGTCGCCAAATTGTTTATGCTAATAGCGTCTTGGGGACTTTGCGAGAAATATCTTTTAACTAAATAGTACCTTTTTAAGTTATTGGCTTTGGTGCTATATTGAAAGAATATTGCGGGACTCTAACCTTTTACTTCAAAAATCAACCGTATTAAACCGAAACCCCACCCCTCGGATCGTCTCCAGATAATCGGCCTCAGATTGATCGGCGATCTTTTTGCGTAAGTTCTTGATATGGACATCGATATAATTAGAGTTGTAATTCTCTTCGATGATATCGCCCCAGATATGTTCCGAAATTTGCAATCGGGTTACAACCCGGTTTTTGTTCAGGACCAGGAATACTAAAATATCATACTCTTTTCGGGTCAGTGGTAATTGATGTTCCTTGCAAAAAACAAGGCGCTTGTCTAAATCAATATCAAGCTCATTAATCTTTATCAGGTTCCCCTTTATGCCGTGTTTACGCCGCGTAACCGCCAGTATCCGCGATTTTAATTCGAGCAAGGAAAACGGTTTAGGCAGATAATCGTCGGCTCCCAGGTCAAGGCCTTTGATTTTATCGTCGAGCGAGCTTCGGGCAGAAAGGATAATAACAGCGCTATCTTTCTTAGCGGTGATCATCTCTTTAAGCAAATCGATCCCATCATAATCAGGAAGCCCCAGATCGAGCAGTACAACATCATACGAATTTGCCCAAAGCTTGTCCGAAGCAATGCGCCCTGTATAAGCCTCGTCACAAGAAAAACCCTCCGGTTCAAGATATTTTTTTATCTCATCCGAAAGTGGCTTTTCATCTTCAACAATCAGGATATGCATCTATCAATGGGTTTAAAAATGAAATATTATATCAGTCTCAAATTTCGCAAATTTGTCTGATAAAAATTATCCGAATGAAGCTCGAACTGAAACTTGCATTGATTGGCGCAATATCTAAGATCGTGATCTTTCTGCTGTTTCTGATTGTTCTGGAACAATTTTTTGACACGATTGCAACCAATCATACCGACCGCGACCTGCGTAAGATGAAAGATCAAACACTGTCGATTGTGAATAAAATCGGTATCCGATCATTTTTAAAGGAGGAACAGGATAGTGCCTATGCCAGTTACAACATGCTGAAAGAAGAGTTCATTGCTCTCAATCTGACTGCCGGGGCCATTCCCGGAAAATTCGCGTATGCCACTGTCAGGCGCGAAATCGAAGGTGAGGAGTTTGATTACCGAATTCTGACCTACACCTTCATGATCGACAAACAGTATTACAGCCTCGAAATTGGCAGAAATATTCAAATCATTTCAGGTTTTAAACAAGCCATCAAACTCATCTCACTCGCGACTATCCTTTTTGTGCTGATTATCACCATTCTTTTCGATATCGGAATTTCCAAATACCTGCTCCGTCCACTAAACCAGATGATTATTCCCAAGCTCAAAACCACCACAACCCCTGAATCATTTGATTATTCAGAGTTGAAAACTTCAACTACCGATTTCGCTTATTTAAACCATGTAATTAACGAGTTGATGTTAAAGGCGACCACCATTCTTGCTACCCAGAAGAAGTTTATTGCCGATGTTTCACACGAATTGATGACCCCGGTGTCGGTCATTCAGAGCAAAATGGAAAATTTTGCCGCATCGCCTCAGCTTCCACAGAAGCTGGTACCGGCTGTGGTTGATATCCAGTATCAAATCAACCGGTTACAACAGATTATCAGAGCACTGCTTTTAATCTCCAAAATTGAGAACGATCAATATCCCAAAAAGGAAACTTTTTTTGTTTTCAAATTGATAGATGAAATCATCACAGACATTGAAGACCGGGCGGCTATCAAAAACATTTCACTGGAGAATCAGGTTGAACCCCAGGTCAGGGTAACAGATATTAACAGATCCCTGATCCATATCATGATGTTTAACCTCATCAGCAATGCGATCAAGTACAACCGCGAAGGCGGATACGTGCGAATAAGCAGTTTGCTCAACGAAAACGGCCTGACCATCGAAGTCGCTGATAATGGTACAGGCATAAAATCCGACCAGATTCCTTTCATCTTCGACCGATTCAAACGGATCAAGCCAAATATCACTGAAGGTTTCGGATTGGGTCTGTCGATCGTTAAATCGATTGCCGAATATCACCATCTTTCCACCGGTGTAACTTCAGTTGAAGACCAGGGATCGGTGTTCAAAATCATTTTTCCGTTAAATTATGTTAAGATCCATTGAGCCGGTTCATTCTTCATGATTCCTTCATAATTGCCCATCTACATTTGATCCATAAATAATTTAAAATTAAATGAAGATGAAAAAATTAGCATTGATCTTGAGTCTCGCTTTGATTTTTGGAGTTGTCGCAGTTAATGCACAAGTCAAAAAACAGGAAGTGAAAAAACCGGCAGCAACCACACAGGCCGTGTCAACTACACCGGCTACCAGTGCCACGGCAACTGCGCCTGCAAAGGCTTCAGTAGCCACGACATCAGCAAAAACAACAACACCGGCCAATAAAACCGCTGCTCCGGCTAAAAAAACAAAAGCAACGGCTAAAAAATCAACCGCACCGGTTAAAAAATCAACAACAGCACCCACGAAATAGTCGTTTTTTGAATGACTATTTTTGAAGATCTTTCAAAATAGCCCATAGGACCTTAGGTTCTGTGGGCTTTTTCATTCAGAACCACTTGAATCTGTTACTTCGGAATTCGGAATTCTAAATTGGAATCTCTAATATAACTCCTTTTCTCTCGCAAAGGCGCAAAGTCGCCAAATTATTTATGCTAATAGCGTCTTGGGGACTTTGCGAGAAATATCTTTTAACTAAATAGTACCTTTTTAAGTTATTGGCTTTGGTGCTATATTGAAAGAATATTGCGGGACTCTAACCTTTTACATCTCAGATTCCTGTAGTTATCCTTTGCACAAACTTGCTCTGGCTGAAAAACTCCTTGCCAATGACACGGAGAACAGTATAAGCCGGGATGGCTATGAGCATTCCGAGAATCCCGCCGATGGTGGCGGCTATGAGAATAACGAGAAAAATTTCCAAAGGATGGGCTTTTACGGAGCGGGAAAATATCTGAGGCTGAAAAATAACATTGTCAATTACCTTGGTGGACTCCATAACAACCAGGATGTATATAATCCTGGGTACCAGCTCAGTAGCAACATCCATGGGCATGCTCACCGCGGTTCCGATAGCTACTGCCATGAGGCTGCCGATGAAAGGCCCGACATACGGTATCACGTTTAAAACCCCGGCAATCAGTGCAATGGTTACAGCATGGCTGAATTGCAGACCGACGATTAAAAATCCTATTGTTATCAGGATCATCACACATGTTGACTGAAGCAAAATCCCGATGAAATATCTCTTCAGCAATCCGCTGATAGAATTGATAGCATGACGGACATTGGGCTCCTTATCTTCCGGAAAAAACATCACCACGCCATCTTCAAACAACTTGGATTCTTTCATGAAGTAGTAGGTGATGAACGAAACCGAGAGAACCGTGATGAAAATATGTCCAACCAAACCGGCAAAATCGGATAACATTTCCGACAACTTAACAAATCCCATAGCGGACCGGAATGAATTGGTAGCCCATGCCTGAAGCGAGAAACCCTCCTCGGCTAGTCCGAATTCATTTAAAAATTTCTCGATTTTACCAATCGGCTTGCCCAGATCATTCAGGATACTGTTAATATCGATATTGGAGAAATATCTGAATTCATTGGCTAACAATGGGATAAACGTATAGAAGAAAAGAAGAACGAGAGACCAGAAGAGAATCAGTACCATAAAGGAGCATAAAGCCCTGGGAAGATGCCATTTCCGGAAGTGGATTTTCTGAAACAGATTAACGAGTGGCTCACCGATCATGGAAATCACAAAAGAGATCAGGATAAACACCACAATATTGGAAAAGAACCAGATAGCGAGTCCGGCCATCAGAATTGTGACTCCAAGGAGAATCAACCGCTGGGTATTGGTGATATTCGGTCGTGGTGCCATAGCGTAAAGGTAGGAAATTTCCCCCGATCATCCGCGCACAAGCGGGTAGATAACCAACTCAGCAAAAAGGTAAGCAACCAGCAGGATCGCCGACCAGGAAAAATGTTTTCGCACTTCCATGTATTGTCCTGCCGGAATGCCCATCACCACCCGGGTATAGGTCATCAGGAAAGCGCGCTCAAAATAGTAGGCTATAACCGTGGCCAATGCTACTCCGCGTATTCCCCAGATCTGGACCAGCATCAGGCTGAGTCCGATATTGAGGATTAGTTCCAGCAAGGAGGCGATCATCAGTATGCGGGTCTTTTTTAATGCAATTAGAACGGTTTGAGGGAACAACAACCTGCTGGTTATCAATAATAAAAAAAGATTGAATACACCGGCGCTCTCCAGAAAATTCTGACCATAAACCGCCGGAAACAGAAAATAGGCAACCAGTACCAGCCCGATTGTCAGCGGAAACATCCACGAAGCCATCCGGCTGCTGCGGTCGCGAAGTTGTTTCAATCCGGCTGCTGGTCCATCACGCGTGATGGAAGGAACAATGGCATTGCTGAGTGCATGTGCCAGCAAGGCTACTAATGGCAGCTCCCTTGCACCATACCGGAAAATGGCAAACACGGCAGGATCAAAATTCGCTGAAACGATAAAACCATTCACATATTGAGCCGATCCGCTCAGCAAAACGCTCAGTATGATGGGTGTTCCCAGGTCGAGATATTTTTTCCAGAAGGAGAAGGAAATGCTGAAATCACCATTTCTGACCAGAATAGTTGCCAGCCATATCATCCGGAAACCGCCGGCTGCAATCATTCCCCAGATGGCTCCATGAACCCCGAATCCGAGAATAACGGGAATCCCTACAATCAGGATCTGCAGGGTGAATGCCACCACCCCGTATCTGACCAATCTTTTTGTCTGATTTGTAATAACATACCAATACTCCACCAAAGTTGATGGGGCAAACAAAACGAGGTAAAGAACCACCAGCCAAATGAGCTCGCGCGGGAGTTCCTGTCCGAGCAACTTTTCGAGCACGGGGCTGGCCATGAGGAGGACAAGAGACGAGAAGATAGAGAAGACGAGAAGAAGAAGAAAAGAATTGAAGAATTCGAGTGACGAGTGACGCGTGACGGCGTTCGTGTCACACGTCACGCGTTTCGCATCACGATCTTCAGGTGGACTTGAGCCGGCGGCAATAGGCAACAAGGCTTGGATCAGCCCGGTCACCCAAAAATAGCTGACCACGCCTGCGAAAAAAAGGAAAGCCTCAAATAGACCCACCTGGCTGGGTAGCAAGCCAGCACGAGGGAGGATGATGCTGATCAGGAAAACCGATCCGTACCGGAAGAGTTGGAAGAACTGCAGTCCGGATAAGGTGTCATTTGGCAGTATTTTGCGCCAATGGATCGGCAAATCATTCGATATTAATCGGATCTTTAATCTTCTGTTTCATCAACGCCAGGTTTAAAACATCCTGGATCGTTCTGACATAACGGAAAGTTAACCCTTTTAAGTATTTAGCCTTAATTTGTTCGATATCGCTGCGATTCTCTTCAGCCAGAATGATCTCTTTGATCGATGCCCGCTTGGCTGCCAGAATCTTTTCCTTGACACCGCCAACCGGTATCACCTTGCCCCGGAGTGTGATCTCGCCCGTCATGGCGAGTTGCGCTTTCACTTTGCGTTGTGTAAAGGCTGAAGCGAGCGACGTAACCATGGTAACCCCGGCGGATGGGCCATCTTTTGGTATGGCTCCTTCGGGAACATGGATATGAACATTCCAGTGATCGAACACATTTTCAGGTATTTGCAGCTTGCTGGCATGCGCTTTCAGATATTCCAGTGCCAGGATAGCCGATTCTTTCATTACCTCACCCAGGTTTCCCGTAAGTGTAAGATTGCCCTTGCCTTTACTCAAACTGGTCTCAACATATAATATCTGTCCGCCTGTTTCCGTCCAGGCCAAACCGGTAACGACCCCGGCAAATTCATTACCCTGATATTCATCCTTCAGCATCTCCGGATATCCAAGATATCCTTTCAGTGAATCTTTCGCAACCACTTTCGGCAGATCTTCGCCCATTGCCACTTTTTTGGTCAATTGGCGTACCACTTTGGCAATTTTTTTATCCAGGCTTCTTACCCCCGATTCACGGGTATGGTTCTCGATGATATACTCGAGCGTCTCTTTTGGAAACACAAACCGGTCAGCCGGCAAACCATGTTCGACCAATTGCTTGGTAACCAAGTGTTTTGTAGCAATCTCGATTTTCTCTTCCACAACATAACCCGAAATTTCGATCATCTCCATACGATCGCGCAGGGCCGGGCTGATAGTGGAGGGATTATTAGCTGTGGCAATAAACAGTACCTTCGACAGGTCATATTCCATCTCGAGGAAGTTATCGTAGAAGGTGCTGTTCTGTTCCGGATCGAGCAGTTCAAGAAGGGCTGAAGCCGGATCGCCCCGGAAATCATTCCCTACCTTATCGATTTCATCCAGCACAAATACCGGGTTGGAGGTACCTGCCCGCCTGATATAATGGATAATACGGCCCGGCATGGCACCGATATAGGTTTTCCGGTGACCCCGGATTTCAGATTCGTCTTTGAGTCCACCCAGGGACATTCTCACATATTTTCTTTTGAGGGCGCGGGCAACAGACTTTCCGAGGGAAGTCTTGCCAACTCCCGGGGGGCCGTAGAGGCAAAGGATCGGAGCCTTCATATCCCCCTTCAGTTTCAGGATAGCCAGGTGCTCAAGAATACGTTCCTTCACCTGGTCCAGGCCGGAGTGGTCTTCATTGAGTATCCGTTTGGCCCTGCGCAGGTCGAAGTTGTCAACCGAAACATCGTTCCATGGCAATTCGAGCATCACTTCCAGATAGTTGAGCTGTACCGAATATTCCGCTGATGCAGGGTTTATCCGTTCCAGTTTCTCGATATCACGGGCGAATGCTTTTGCCACCTCGGGCGACCAGTTTTTGGTTTCGGCCCGTAACCGTACCTCCTCCACTTCCTGCTCAAATGGGCTTCCGCCGAGTTCATCCTGGATGGTTTTCATCTGCTGATTAAGCAGATACTCGCGCTGCTGCTGATCGATCTCCAATTTAACCTTGCTCTGAATATCTTTCTTCAGTTTCTGTTTCTGGAATTCCAGTGAAAGGTGTTCCAGCAACCGGACGGCCCGGCCACGAATGTTATCGATTTCCAGCAATTCCTGTTTCTCGGTCATGCCGAGATCGGAATTTGAGCATAGATAATTCACCAGGAATCCGGCACCTTCAATATTCTTGATGGCAAAACTGGCCTCCTGGGGAACGTTCGATGAATATTGCACGATCTTAAGAGCCAGATCTTTAATCGTTCCTATGATGGCTTCAAATTCCTGCGGTTCCTCGCTTGGCTTGATATCGACAAGAGGAGTAACCCGTCCTTTCAGATAGGGTTCCTTGCCTGTGATTTCATCGAGATGAAAACGGCGCTTACCATGGATGATGACCGAGGTGGTATCATCGGGCATGTTCAATATCTTTACGATCGAAGCCATGGTGCCAACCCTGTTCAGGTCGCTGACTTCCGGATCTTCGATGGTGGTATCCTTCTGGGCAACAACCCCGATGGACGTATTGTTTTTATAGGCTTCCTTGACCAGCCGGATTGATTTATCACGGCCTACGGTGATGGGAATAACCACCCCGGGGAAGAGAACGGTATTGCGTAATGCCAAAATTGGCAGCGTTTCCGGAATTTCAACAGCGCTCAGCTCCTCCTCATTGCCTTCCGACAAAAGGGGAACAAAGTCGTTGTCATCATCTCCGAAATCAAAAAATAAGTTATTTCCCAATTTCATTCCCACTGATTAAAGCAAAAAAAAGCCCCGGCACGGGGCTTTGGGTTTATATCGTAAGAACTACTTCTGAGCCTTCTTCTCCAGATGCTTTCCAAAGCGGCGGTTGAATTTATCAACGCGGCCTGCCATATCAAGCAGCTTAAGCTTACCGGTAAAGAAGGGATGCGAAGTGTTCGAAATCTCTATCTTGACAAGCGGATACTCAACTCCGTCAAGCTGAATCTTTTCGCGGGTTGCTACCGTTGAACGGGTAATAAAGGTATACTCATTTGAGAGGTCTTTAAAGACCACCATTCTGTAATTCTTAGGATGAATATCTTTTTTCATTTCCTCATTACTTTAGGGGACGCAAAGATAAGGACTTTTTCCTGTTTATCAAATATCAGAGCGATTTTATTCATCTTTTTTCAAGGCATCCTTCCGCAGGCTGCTGTTCCCGCCCTCATTGGTAAAGCGGGCAAATGCCACCGACGGATCGATCATGTACCGGTAGGTGATGTGCTTCTTCATGGGCACTGCGCCGATCTGTTCATAAACTTTCCTCATGCGCGGGTTGTAATCACCTACCCACGAAAACTCGATCTCGGTATACCAGCTTTTGTTTTTGGTCGCCAAAGCAAACTGAAGAAACAGTGCCATGATCACTCCCGAATTCTGGTACTCCGGAATCACGCCAGCCATTAACACCCGGTTCCGGGTGATGGTTTTGCCGTTTTTCAGCCACATAAATTTCAAACCCTTCCAAAGATTCAGCCTTCCATTGAAATGAGCCAGCACCTGGTTAACATCGGGGAAGGCCACCACCACGCCCACCGGTTTGCCATCCTTATAGGCAAACCATACAAATTCCTCAACCAGAATAGGTTTAGCACTCTCAAAGATTCCATCCAGATCTTTCTCGGTGAACGGTGTGAAATCTTCGAGGTAATCCGACCAGGTAAGATTCACCACCTCAACCAGGTCACGAATATATTTCTTCGGGTTTTTCTTTTCAAAGTGACTGAACGAGTAGCCCGGCCGGGAAGCCAGATAACGTGAAAAAGTAGCCAACCGTTCGGGCCATGGTTTTGTCATGTCGAAATGATAGGAAAACTGCTGAAAATAGACCTTAAAACCATAGTCTTCAAATAGTTTTTGGTAATAAGGCTTATTATAGGGCATTCCGTATCCCTGTTTCATGAAGCCTTCAACCAGCACACCCCAGTAGGAAAAGTTCTCCCCGAAATTCACGCTGCCATCCATGGCAACGGCACCTCTTTCCTTAAGCCAGTTTCGTGCTGCATCAAAAAGAGTGTTGGCTGCTTCCGTGTCATTGATACATTCGAAAAAGCCCATCCCTCCGGTCGGTATATCTGATTTTTTGGCTTTTTGATAATTGATAAAGGCAGCTACCCGGCCGATCCATTGACCGGAATCATCATGCATTACCCAGCGGATCGCTTCACCATGTGTAAACAGCTGATTTTTCGCAGGATTGAAAATGTTCTCCACCTCCAAATCCAGCGGTGCGATCCAATTGGGATCATCTTTATAAAGAATCCGGCCAATATCATGGAAGGAACGGAAGTTCTCACTGGTCGTCTCAATCAGCTTCATGGCTTTCTTTTTTTATCGCTAAAAATATGCGGCAAAATTAGCATTATCGGCTTAAATTTTCGGGAAAACGTTTACATTTGTCGGCTCAAACGGTGGGAGTAGTTCAGTTGGTTAGAACGTTGGATTGTGGTTCCAAAGGTCGGGGGTTCGAATCCCCTCTTCCACCCTGGACCAATCCCTGCCCTAAAGGCGGGGATTTTTTTTAACATCATGAAGAGAATTTGGGTATACAGCGGAATTACGCTGGCTATGTTGTTCTGGTCGCTGTCATTCGTTGGCTACAAGGTGGCCTATCGCTACTTTGAGCCGATGGCCCTGATCTTCTTCCGAATGGTGATTTCAGCCATATTCCTTTCCCTGATGATCAAACTGACCCATGCGGCTCAGAAAATCGACCGCAAGGATTACGGGCAATTCATGCTGATGGCCATATTTGAACCTCTTCTCTATTTTCTGGGCGAGAGTTACGGCATGAAACTGGTTACCCCCACCACAGGCGCCGTCATTGTATCCACCATTCCCCTCCTCACCCCCGTTGCAGCCTGGTTGTTTTTCCACGAAAAGATCAGTTGGATAAAGGTTGCAGGGATCGCTGTCAGCTTTACCGGAGTTTTACTCGTGCTGCTTGGAAAAGATTTAACCCTGATTGCCTCACCAACCGGCGTGGCCCTGATGTTGGTGGCTACGCTCTCAGCTGTCAGTTACAGTCTGATGATCGCCAAACTCGCTGCAAAATATAAACCACTGACCATCGTGCAGATACAAAGTATTCTCGGGGCTTTTCTTTTTCTTCCGATTTTCCTGTTTACTGATTTAAAAGAGACCATGCAGATCCATCCCACCTGGGAATCGATCCTTCCTCTGATATTCCTGGCGATCTTTCCATCTTCCCTATCCTTCATTTTCTTTACTGCAGCGGTCCGTGAAATCGGGATCACCCGTGCCAATGTATTCACCAATTTTATCCCGGTCTTTACAGCCATCTTTTCCTTCTTTATCCTGTCCGAACCCTTCACGGGGACCAAGATGCTGGGTATTCCGCTTGTGCTGACCGGACTGATGCTGGCCCAGCTGACCCTGAAAAAAAAGAACCTGCCGGAATTTTGAAGATACCAATCGTCTACATTTTTCCGTTAGCCATATAATTTTACTATTTTTCCGAATCATGAAAAGGTTAATCCTGATATTCACTTTAGCAGTTGGACTGGCTTTTACTACGCTGGTTTGCGCACAGATCGGCGGAACGGCGGTTTACCAGCTGCTGAACCTTCCCCCGTCGGCCCGTTCGGCGGCTTTGGGAGGATTGGTTCCGGGTGCCTGGGATGACGATCCTGCCCTGGTATATCATAACCCGGCACTGGCCAACCGGAATATGAATAATCAACTAAGTCTGAACTACTCAAATTATCTCGCAGATATTCGATATGGTTACCTGGCTTTCTCTCACGATCTGGGGAAATGGGGAACACCGGTTATCGGTATGCAATATATTAACTACGGAACTTTCATCGAAGCCAATGAATACGGCGATATCCTCGGCAATTTTTCTGCAGCGGAATATTCACTCAACCTGAGTTATTCGTATTCCCTCGACAGTCTGCTTTCGGTTGGGATAACAATCAGGCCAATATATTCTGTTTTAGAAAGATATACATCCTGGGGCCTCGGCTCCGATTTTGGTATCCATTATCATTCGGCCAATAATCAGTTTGCTTTTACCCTGGTAGCGAGGAATTTCGGGACTCAGCTAACCACTTATGCAACACCGGATCGCGAAAAGCTTCCTTTTGAGGTAATTACCGGAATCAATTTCAAACTGAAACATGCACCCTTCAGATTGCACTTTACGGCCCGGAATCTTCAGCAGTACAATCTCCGTCCAGCTTCCGAGGTTCTGCCCGCTGACGCCACCTTTATGAAAAAATCCGGGCACAATATCATTCTGGCGTTGGATCACCTGGTGGCCGGGGTGGAATTCGTTCCCGGAAATCTTTTGGCCATCCGGATCGGTTATAACTTTCTCAGGCGGACTGAACTCCGAATGGCTGAATATGGTGGTGCAACAGGCTTCTCCTTTGGTGCAGGACTGAATTTCGGGAAAATCATCATCGATTATGCGCTCGCCAGCTACCACGTGAGCGGGCTGACCCATTCTATTTCACTCCATGCGAATCTTAACAAAAAAACTAAATCATAAAAAGAAAATTAACCACAATAGTATCATTTTAATAAATAATGAGCATCATTATTGCTATTGACGGATACTCCTCATGCGGGAAAAGCACTGTAGCTAAAGAGGTTGCAAAAAAACTAGGTTATATCTATATAGATAGCGGTGCCATGTACCGGGCAGTCACTCTCTACTGCCTGCGAAACGGCCTGGCACCCGGCGGGGTAGTCAATGAGGAAGAGTTGCGTTTGCATATTGATAAGATTCATATCAGATTAGTGTTTAATCCGGCCCTGCAAAAGCACGAAACCTTTCTGAACGGTGAAAACATTGAAGAAGAGATCCGCCGGCCGGAAGTGGCCAATCTCGTTAGCCCCGTGAGCATTATCGGCTTCGTCAGGGATGCGCTGGTTAAGCAGCAGCGTGAGATGGGCCAAAACAAAGGAATCATCATGGATGGCCGGGATATCGGAACGGTGGTTTTCCCCGAGGCCGAGCTGAAAATTTTCATGACCGCTTCCCCTGAAGTTCGTGCCAAACGCCGCTATGATGAACTGATGGCTAAAGGGGTACACGTTGAAATAGAAGATATTATCCACAATATTCAGGATCGCGACCGCATCGACTCCACCCGCGAGATCAGTCCGCTCCGCCAGGCCGATGACGCCATCGTGCTGGATAACTCCAACCTCACCCGGGAAGAACAACTGGATTGGGTTCTCGAAAAGGCCGAAGAACGGCTTTAAAGTACCCACCCCAACCC
>QYQM01000031.1 GCA_007280905.1 Porphyromonadaceae bacterium
AATTCTACTTGCTTGCTTGTCTATGGTCCTTGTCTTGTGCAATTGCCAAACAAAAAATAATAACGACATTAAAGGGTTAACAATTCAGATCCGGGAAGAGAACTTCGAAAAAGGTAAAACAAAGTTATCCAGCTTAATAAAAGTTACTGAGTTGATTCCGCTTGAGACCAACAAGGATTGCCTGATTGGGCGGATAGACAAGGTAATCATTTCGAAAAACCGGATATATGTTTTAGATAGGCGCCGGGCAAAAAGTGTCTTTATTTTCGACCGTCAGGGTAAATTTGTAAATAAAATAGCGCCAAACGGGAAAGGCCCAATGGATATAACTGTACCATCCGACATAGGCATTCATCCATTAACCAATGACTTAGTAATCCTTGACTTTTCTTTGAAGAAAATTAATAGTTACAATCAGGATGGCTATTTTCTTGGTACAAAAACATTGAAATTCGGTCCAAGCCATTTCGAATTCCTTAGCAGTAATAGAATCGCCTTCTCAGCATTGGGTCCATATCAGGTATATATCACTGATCTAGAAGGAAATATTGTCAACACTTACTTCAAACATGATCAAAATTTCGTTAATGTACTTATTAAACCTCTCTTTACTTACAACAATGAATTATATTTTTTGCGATTTTTGGACGATAATATATATAAAATTACTGAAAATCAATTACTTCCAGAAATCCTTATCGATTTTGGCCAGCACACAATAACGCGAGAGGACTATTTGAAATTACCTATTATTGGGATGGATAGGCAAATTGGTCAAGAATCAATCAACGGTATCTATATCCCTGGAATCAACCAAACACATTTTGTCTTCTTGTTCACTCTCAAAGGAAAGGCTTATTATAACATTTATAATAGAATTGATGGACGGCTGTTGACATTAGCATATTTGGATATAAAAGATGATTTATTTTTTGGCGGAGCGGATATTATTTTTATTAATAATTCATTTGATGAACACTTTATTGGTGAAATAGAACCTAACAGAATGAAACCCTTAACTCCGATCTTTGATAAGCAAATCAAATATGAAGTAGCTATTGATGATAATCCGGTACTCTTTCTCTACGATATCAAAAAATAACATTATAATGAATAAAAAATACATTCCTGAATATGGGTTTTTTGTGGTATTATCTATTCTAATCATTATCCTCGCTTCAATCATTATTTACGAGAAAACCAACCGACGGAATCGGGATGACACTTCTGATATGATAACCCAAAAACAAGCGACAGGAATTTTGCAATCGTCACATTTCTATAAGGATCTCGGATTCAGACCGGAATTACTGAGAGATGATAAATGGGAATCACTGAATATGACTTCCAATTTTTTTCAGGATAACAGTTTTATCGTTTGCCTTTGGTACCCTGAAGAATTGTGCGAATCTTGTTACTCGGAAGAACTGGAGTCCTTTAAACATTTTTCCGATAAAATCGGTTACGATAAAACTGCAATAATTACAAATAGCCTCAATCCAAGGATAGTTAGGACTTTGATAAAATCAAATAAATTACGGTTTCCTGTTGTTTCGTTGGTTGACCGGGGTGTTCGAATGAACCAGGTTAGGGAACCTGTTCTTTTTCTGTTAAATCAAAGATACCAGGTTGAGAGTCCGGTTCTTTTACTACCTGGATCTAAGAACGTTATGGCTGTTTATTTTAATTTCGCAATACAACTTTTGGACTCAACATACAATAAACATTGATCAATCAATTCCATTTTTAAACTTTTAAATCTTAAAATTATGAATGCTAGAAAAAAACATCGGTCGTTAGTTCTTTTCATTATTTTACCAGCAAGCTTCTTAGCCTTCTCATTGGCCATGGCACTTCCTGCTTTTGCTGCGCAAGATGAGCGATGGTGGATACCTATAACATGTCCGTGTTGGGATGGTACAACCGGACATTATCACCACTGCCAAAATGTCTACCCATATGCTTATCATTGTGACACTTTTGATGGGGACACACATTGCCAATTTGGAGTATCGGTGGACCCTGGACTAAACTGTGAAAATGCTCCAAATTAGTAATCTTTTATCATTATTTTTTGTTGAAAATATAGCAATTCCCTCGAATTAATACACCAACAAATAGTTGTCCACCTTGGGTTTATCCCACATATGTTTGGAGTTTGTTATGCTGATTCAGATGCAGGGGAACCCGATTGGAGAATGAATGCGTGTATTTGACGAGGACGAACATCCAAAGTTGAAAGTTGAGCCATTTACTTCGAAAAAAGCTCTTGGAATCCAAGAGCTTTTTCCCATTAATGTCTCGAATCTATCACCTGTGTTTCAAATTTTAAGGAATACACTGGTTTTAATTTTCAGGTGGTGGTATTAAATTGTTCATAATTGAATCTTCCTTGTCCTCCCCGTATCATGGTCATCAACTCATCCATTTTCATTTCTGCCAATTGCATATAGGATTTCCAGTTTTTAATCATCTCGAAAAATTCTTCCTCCTTGATTTTTCCCTTATCAACCTGGCAGGATAATAATACCAGCCAACCCGGACACATGCTAAACACCTGGCAGTAATTAATGATCGTACCCAGGGTTGGAAAGGACTCTCCATTCTCGATGTGATTTGGATCCATTCGGTGAACATCCCGAATGATTTCGTACTTTTCACCGGATGTCTCCCGCATGATCCTAAGGGCATCCTTAATTCGCCTTTTCTGGTGTTCCGTAAATTTTTCCATACCGTGCAAAAGGTTATGTTGTTGGGACAGATAAATATAATCAGTGTTTCTGTTCTTTGCAACGACGCCGGCGTAAGTATTTTCAATTAATTATGAAACCGAATGATTGCTCGTTTTGCTCAATCGCAATTAACCCGGGCGTTCCCTATCTTTACACCCTAAAAGAGCATAGAATGAAACGAATTTTCAGCCCCAGCACAATATTTTTGGCCGTAACAATATTGTTTTCCCACCCGGTAAATTCCCAGGAATTAACCAGTCCGGTCGATCTCGTAAACCCTCGCATCGGCGGGATCAGTCATGTGCTGAAGCCCACGTTTCCTACGGTCCACAGGCCCTACGGGATGGTACGGTTCTACCCGGTGACGAGTCCCGGTATTTCCGATTCGTACCTGGGCGGGAGGATTTACGGATTTCCATTGAACCGGCCCGAACATCGCGGACGTGCTGTCATTACGGTGATGCCGGTATCCGGAATTGAATCGATAAAAAACCCCGATTTGAGTTCTGCCTTTAACCATGATTTTGAGAAGGTTACTCCCTACCAGTATTCCGTTTTGCTGGAGGATGATAATATCACCGTAGATTATACACCCACCGGGAGATGCGGCTTTTATCAGTTTTCACCGGAATCGACCACCGATCTGGTCCTGGTTTTCCAGACCACCGACGATGGCAGCTTTGATCTGAAAAATGAGCAGAACCTGTTTGGCAGTGAGGCGTTTAACGGGATCCGGGAATATGTGAATATCTGGTTCAACCGCCCGGTAAAACAATCGGGGTATGTTGATGCCAACGGCAAGGTTGTAAACAAGTCAAAGGGTAAAGGAAAAGGAATGAAGTTTTTCGTTGTTTTCAACGGTGCCGAGCAGGTGAAGATGAACTACGGGGTATCCTGGATCGATGAGGCCCAGGCCGGACGGAACCTTTTGCAGGAGATCCCCGGCTGGGATTTCAATAAAGTGGTGAACGACGGCCGGGATGTTTGGAACCGGGAACTGGGAAAGATCAAAGTTAAAGGAGGTACTGATAATCAGCGTATCACCTTCTATACCGCTCTATATCGATCCATGGAACGGATGGTGAATATCAATGAATACGGCCGCTATTTCAGCGCCTATAATAAGAAAACGGTTAAAACCACCCATAATTTTTATGTTGATGACTGGAGCTGGGATACCTTCCGCACGCTGCATCCGCTCCGGTTCCTGATCAGTCCCGACCGCGAGGCGGATATGATCAAATCCTATATCCTGATGGGCGAGCAAAGCGGCTGGATGCCCACTTTTCCGCAGGTATCGGGCGATGCCAAATGCATGATCGGCCATCACCAGGCGGCCATCATTGCCGATGCCTGGATGAAAGGGATCCGGGGGTTTGATCTGCCTCGGGCCTATAAGCTATTGAAAAAGAACGCGATGGAAGGAACCATGATTCCCTGGCAGGAAGGGCCTGCAACTGAACCTGATAAATTCTACCGTGACAAAGGTTGGTTCCCGGCCCTTGCACCAGGCGAAGCTGAAACGGTAAAACAGGTAAGCTCTTTCGAAAAACGCCAGGCGGTTGCGGTTACCCTGGAAGAGTCGTACGACGACTGGTGCCTGGCGCAGATTGCGGGCGAGCTGAAACAAACTAATGATGCAAAGCTTTTCCTGGCCCGATCGGGCAACTATAAGAACGTATTCAATCCTGCCACCGGGTTCATGTCGCCAAAAAAGGCCGATGGCACCTGGGTGGAGCCATTCGATCCGAAAACTTCCGGAGGTATCGGCTGCCGTGACTATTTCGCAGAGATCAACTCCTGGAACTACACCTGGTTTGTTCCACATGATATTGATAACCTGATCATTCTGATGGGAGGTAAAAAGAAATTCACGGCCCGGCTGGATCAGCTTTTTGAAGAATCGCTCAACGGCTATGCCAAGTGGACCACTATCGCCAACCAGCCTGACGCCTCGGGTATCGTGGGCCAGTTTGTGATGGGCAATGAGCCCGGTTTCCATGTTCCGTACCTGTATGTGTATGCCGGTGAAGCCTGGAAAACCCAGAAAAGGGTGCGTCAGCTCATGGATGCCTGGTTCCGCAATGATCAGATGGGAATCTGCGGCGATGAGGATGGCGGTGCACTCTCCTCCTGGTATGTTTTTTCCGCTATGGGCTTCTACCCGATGACACCGGGAAAACCGGAGTACGTGATCGGAAGTCCGATATTCGAAGAAGTAACGATAGACCTGGGTGATGGGAAAGAATTAAACATAAAGGCTCAAGGCTCAGGGCTCAAGGCTCAAGATAAATACGTTGTTGGGGTAATGGTCAACGGACAGCCGGTGACTAATTACCGGTTCAGCCATAAAGACATTGCTGAAGGAGGAAAGATTGTGCTGGAGATGGCCTCGAGGCCGCTAATCGCGGGACGCTGACAGATCCAGGGCGCGTAGAGACAGATGATCATCCGTCTTGGTCCTTAAAACACATTTTTGTATCTTAACCCGATCAATTAAGAATCCTGATGATAGCTTTTCAAAAAAGTCTATTCCTTCAAGTTTTCCTGCTATTTTCCTTCTCGGGTTTCAGCCAGAAATACCAGCTCGAAGGTACCATCCGTGATAGTGAAACCTATGCACCAATCAACGCAGTCAGTATCATCCTGAAAAACAGCGGTCGGGGAACAGCTTCCAATGATCAGGGGAGCTTCAGATTTGAATTTTATAGTTTTCCGGCTGTTCTGTTTATTCAATGCATGGGGTATGTTCGGGATACCGTAATTATTGAGAGTGAAAGCCAGTTTATAACCAAATATAAAAATCAGAATCGCGTATTTCTTTTGAAACAAAGTCCCATTCAAATCAATGAAGTTCAGGTAAAAGCCAGGTCTACCCTTTTTGAAAAGGACCCGTATGCCATTATTGATTTCAAAATTGTGGGTAAACGAATCGTTGCTTTTGGATATAAAAACGGTAATGAGTTCCGTAAAGAAGTGTTGCTGGCTGATTTATCCGGCAAAATGATCAGCAACCACATTTACAAGAATCTCGACTCTTTATTTCAGGATTGTCAGGGAAACGTTTTCGCGTTTTGTGCAGATTCAGTACTTGAGCTCAAATTGTCGCGTAAGCAGATAATGTTACAGAATGGATATAGAAGAGACTTTATTACTGACTTCATTGTTCCGGTATGTGGTATGTCTGATTCGATGATCTTTCTGAAGAAAAGTTCAGCAAATCATCAATATGACAACTATTATGTGATTAGCGACAGCCAAAAAGCAACACTTATTTATTCAACAGGGGAGTTGTGGAAAGAAAGGCAGGTTGGGTCCTTACGTTATACCTGGAAAATACAAGCCCGGCAACCAGATTCCATTCAACCTTTTACAGGAAGAGGGATGGGACCTGACTGGATTGCTTATATGAATACCTTTGATGGACTTTATCACAGTTACTTCAATAGCCAATTCAAGTTGCAGGTGGATTATCCTACCGTCTTTACCAAGATGATTCCCAATGGAAAAAACCATTTGATCTTTGACCGGGAAGCTGCAACCATTTTCTGGCTCGATGAAAGAGGCGGAATTACCCGGGAAGTGGGCATGAATAACAAACTTAACGGATTTTATTATCAGGATGTTCACCTGGATACCGGAACCAACCGAATCTATATTGAATATCCCCAAGGCCCCTTCACCCATTTCATCGAGATTAACCCTGAAACCGGTCAGGAAGTCCGCCGGTTCATGGTTTGGGATTTCCGGCATATTGAAAAATGCTTGTTCCTAAATGACCGCCTTTATTTCCTGTATCAGCCGGATATGGGTAAACGAATCAAGAAGGTTTTTACGATTTCAATTTAGCAGGCTTCAGAGTAGCGTCACGAGATCCCGGCCTCCGCCGGGATGACACAGCATCCGCATGAAAAAAAAGAAAAAAAAGGGAATCGGTGATGGCGCGAAATTGAATAGTATAATATCATAAGTTATACAATTCCGGAATCAGATTCCCTAATTGTATAAAAACATAAACAAAAATTTCTTACGTCGGCGGATGCAGCCTCTTCTGGAACCAAACGCGCACCGAGCGCATTTTTTCCAACTGTCCGGCAGGCACATGCCGGCGGCAAGTGGAGCGTTCCTCACTGTTTTCGGGTGCTCCCCAGCGGATCTCGATACCGTTGTTCGGGTTATAGGCCATCTCAAACGCGTCTTTTCTTTTCAGGATTTCTTCGATCGTCAGGGTTTGTGCGGTACCGTTGGTGCGGATATAGGTAATCGACAGCTCGGCTACTTTTCTGGATAACAGGGTCTCCAGCTTCTTTTTAACCTGTTCGGGGGAGTTGAGTTTTGATAGTTTGTAGTCCTCCGGGGAGCGAACGATCTTATCGGGGAAATCGAGTATGGCATCCATGGCAATCAGGAGTCTGAGATCCCGGTTAGGGGTTGAAAAATCTTCCCATTGGCCACCAGCCTGAAACACAGCGGCCGGCCGGCCCGGCATCGGGATCAACTCGCCTGGATGGGATTTCATGTAAGCCTCTCCATTAGCAACCGAAGTAACCCTCACCAGCAGCTGTTCATACAGGGCCTGGATCAGGTCGAGCAGGGCCGCCTCCGGATCCAGCGGTTTAGGATTGATTATCCGCTCCATAATATGGTAGAAAACATCACTCGTCATGCCCTTTTGCTGCAGGGAAAAGGGGATCAGGCCTGCATCTGCAGAAATCTCTGCGTTTTTTAACAGTCGGGGTTGATCGCCTTTCATGACGATCGGACGAAAAGCTTTGAATCCCGGTTCCCCGATCACTTCGGAAGTGGTAAACAGGAAATTCCCCTTCCAGAACCGCTTGATACCCACAGTACCATCAGGCTGGGCATCTACTGAAAGAAGCACGCCCGGGTGGTTACCGGATTGCAACATCCAGCGGACAAGAATCAGGGTATGACCATACGGATCGGCAAAAACAACACCGGGACGCAACGCCTCCCGGGTGAGTGGAACCGGGTAATAATCGGAGCTTTCATCCTTCAGCGCCGTGCGGGCAGTGCCGGAATGGATGCCATCCATTAACCTCCTCAGGAAAGCATTGAATGCCAGTACCGGATGAGTTTTCGAGGTAGGTGAGTCATTCGTGATCCATCGTCCGGTTTGCGGTGCCCTCCCCAGGTAACCACGATCGCACTCGTGGTAGCCGAAAGGAAGCCCGAGCTTCCAGGCAAAGTAAGCCCTCATATAGAACGGATTATCGGCACAGTCCGGCTCCATCATTACCCTGATTTTCACGGCCGGGTCATCCTCTCCCAATCCAAGATGGTTATACAGGATATTCCTTTCCGCTTTTTGCATTACTTCATGCAGTGCAGGCCAGGAAGAGCGTTCATCGGCATCATAATACAGCGCGTTTATCCAGGCCGAATAGAGTGCTTCCGTTTCGCTCCCCCACCCCTGTTCGGTTTTCCAGATCACGCCTGAGGATTGCATAGACGGCTTACCGGCTGAAACGGTGAATTCCTGATGACTGACGGTCTTTTTATCAGCCGTTAAGGTAACCTGATATTTACCCTCCGCTCCTGCTTCAAACTCATCGATCCTCCAGAACGGCAATCCGTCGCCATTTCTGCTTTTCCGGGATTTAATTGAACCCGTTGGTCCGTTGACCTCCATGCGTGCTTTCCGGATATTTTTCCCACCCACTGCCAGCACCCGGAAAGACTCTCCGGGCTTAGGATTTTGTGGTGAGACTAGCAATGCGTAAACGATTTTCGATGCATCACCGGGATTTGATTCATCAATGGAATCAGCAATAAGTGCTAAGCCCGGTTCAACCACTTTTTTAACAGGCCGGTCGCCACAGGACTGAAAAACGGTGAAGCAAACAGCTATTCCGGTCGCTACCAGCAGCAATCTTCGAGGGATTCCGGCTATGATATTTCTTTTATCCATACTCCGTGCAAAGATGACAAAAATACGAACCACGGAGACACAGAGGGCACGGAGTTACACAGAGATTTGAACGATAACCGGATCGTTCAATCATCTCCGTGTTTCTCCGTGTTCTCCGTGCCTCCGTGGTTAATTCTTTTGTTACGGGTATTCCGAAATTCCAGATTCAATTACAACCCATATTCCCCCAGAATGATTTTCTCCGTATCAATCACGGGGAGCATCTCTTCAATGAATTTTCCTTCGTCCGATGGGATCGTTTCCAGATCCTGGCGGATCTTATCGATCCAGATGTATTCCTTTTTGTCATTTTTCAGGCGGCCCTCTGCCATTGCAGTTTCAATCATCGAGATTGCCTTTTTACAGCCTTTAACGGTGCTTTCCAGATAATTCCGGCCAGAGACGATTTCTTTGGCAATGTCAATCACATTCTCGGGCGCCAGCACAAATGCCTGAGGATCATGGAAGATATCTGAATCGACATAAAGGCTTTTCAAAATCCTGGCCGAGGCTTTTCCTTGTTTGGTTGCTGCATTCATCAGTCTTGTTTCATATTCGAGCTGTTCATAGGAGACTGTCGGGGCCATTCCGGCCAGCAATTTGATGTTCTGCACCGATTCGTTGCTCCACAGGTCGGCGCAGGCCGCTGTGATATTTCCAACCGGGCTGAAATGCGCGCATGCAGCATTTTTACCTTCCATCGAGATAGGAATGCCGGCAATTGCTTTCAGATAAGGCCCTTCATAACCACAATCCTTATTCGGTCCCTTTGCACCCTGTTCATAGGCAACCAAGGAGCGGGTCACCGTGGCCACCCTGGCTATAGCAGCAAAAACTTTCGGAATGAATTTCTTTTCGGCCAGAACCATGGCTGTATTGCCGAACGCACAGGCAGTATCACCGCCCGGAATCTTATCGAGTTTATTGGCCAGCGCCACAATCTTCGACCATAACATCTGCATATCCCTGACGCCCAGAACAGCCTGAGTGAAAATAAACTGCCTGATATCACACATCATCAGCGCATCGTCCGACAACTCTTTCCCGCCCGTGGATTCGATTGAAAGCAGATCTCCTCCGGCCAGTGCTCCCCGCTCAAAAAGCTCCATCATCGGATCCAGATATTTTGAGGTCCGCTGCCTCGGCGGCCGGTCGAAATCCCTCAAATCATTGGGAGTCAGGCGGATTTCACTTTTCAGGCCAAATCGTGCATGAAAATCTTCACAAATATCATTCATTACCCTCACAAGCTCCACTCCAATATCCGGGTTCAATGTCATTTCCACAACCGTTTCGAATTCCAGGATCAGACCTTCGCTGTTCAGATCAACAGCCCTGATTAACGCTCCGGTAACGATCTCGGAATAATGGCTTCTGACTTCAGCCAGATTGTTTTTTGACACCTCAACGGGCGGGAGGGTAAAATTGAGTTCAGGATATACCAGGCCGCCGCCGATCAGCAGTCCTCTTTTTGTTAAAACCGGTTTCGGGGCAACACCGAAGATCAGGTCATTGGGGTTCGAAATAGTCAGTTCAGTAAATTTCATTGATGGATTGTAATGGTTTAGCTAATCAGTTCAAAAAGGGTTGTCTGGCTTAATACTTCATTGGTTTTATCCCGGATGGTCAGAAAAACCTTTCGGATTTTTAATCAGATAAAGCCTACGTCTTTCCCGGTTTAATTGATGAATAGTTGACTATGCATTAATGCCTACCTGCCTTTTCCGCACAAATCTCAGATCTGAATGAGCTTTTCTACTGACTAATCCAATCCAAAACTATAATATTTTCGACAATTGTTCATTCAGTCGATTGACAATATGATTTTAATATCTAAAGCGCTGATCTTATGAGAATAACATTTTACCATTCAACCCGGTTCATCATCGGGATGATTCTGTGCGTTTCAATTGCCGCTTGCAGTTCCGGCGGAAAGAAATCAGGTTCAGCCGACAGTGGCACCATCTCTATATCCGGGGCATTTGCCTTGTATCCAATGACCTCAAAATGGGTTGAGGAGTTTCAAAAGCAATACCCTAAAATCCGGGTGGATGTGTCGGCCGGCGGTGCCGGTAAAGGAATGACCGATGCCCTGGCGCGGATGGTGGATCTGGGCATGTTCTCCCGCGAAGTGTCAGAAGCCGAAGCCGCCCGGGGAGCCTGGAAGATTGCGGTAACCAAGGACGCGGTATTATGCACCATCCATTCGGATAATCCGGCTTTGGCCCAGTTGAAATCCCGGGGGATGAAAAAGGCTGACTTTCAACGGATTTTTCTCAGCGATACCGCCCATAAGTGGAGCGAAATCTATCCTGAAGTGGTGGCCGACATGCATGTTTTTACACGGTCGGATGCCTGCGGGGCTGCTGAGATCTGGGGCAAATATCTCGGTAAAAATCAGGAAAGCCTTAAGGGCATTGGGGTATTTGGTGATCCGGGTATGGCAGATGCAGTAAAAAAGGACCGGCTTGGGATCGGATATAACAACGTTGGTTATACCTATGATGCCGCAACACGTAAAAAGCTGACAGGTATGGAGATTGTACCGATCGATATCAATGAAGACGGGCAGATCTCTGCGGATGAGAATATTTATGAAACCCTCGATCAGGTAATGGCCGGGATTGCTGATGGAAAATATCCATCGCCTCCGGCCAGGCCTCTCTATTTTGTGGCCAACGACAAACCCGAGAAAAAAGAGGTGATCCTCTTTCTGAAATGGATCCTCACTGAGGGTCAGAAATATGTCGGGGAAGCCGGATATGTTCAGCTCTCACCTGAAATGATCCGGGAACAGTTAGATAAGTTGAAAGATTAGTGAGAGCCAGTCGCAGAATAAGATCCGGATTCCATTTTACCTGGATGATGATCGCCCTGATCCTCATCCTGATCCTTCCTTTTGCCCTGGCAGTGGGACTGAGTTATAAATCGGGACTGCTGTTCCAGGAGGGAGGCGGATTAGGAATGCTCTTCAGTTCCGACTGGAGGCCCCAAGCCGGTCATTTCGGCTTTATGCCCTTTATTGTGAGTAGCTTATGGGTTACTTTAATTGCCATTTTGCTGGCGGGCCCGGTTTGCATTTTATCGGCCATCAACCTCACTTATTATGCCCACCGGCATGTTAGCAAGGTGATGCAGATCGTGATCGACATCCTGGCCGGAATTCCTTCGGTAGTTTATGGTGTTTGGGGTATCCTGGTTCTGGTCCCCCTGGTTTCCCATACACTCGGGCCACTATTCGGACATGAAGGATCGGGATATAGCCTGCTGACCGGTGGTTTGGTGCTGGCGGTTATGATCGTACCGTTTATTCTGAACATACTGCTGGAACTATTCCGGACCGTTCCACCCGATCTGATTGATGCCAGCTTATCGGTTGGAGCCACTAAATGGCAAACCATCAAGCGAGTGGTACTCAAAAAGACAATGCCCGGAATCCTGTCATCCATCAGTCTGGGAATTTCCCGGGCCTTTGGTGAAACCATTGCCGTTCTGATGGTGGTTGGGAATGTGATTAAGATTCCGAAAAGCATTTTCGATCCCGCTTACCCGTTGCCGGCCCTGATTGCCAATAATTACGGGGAAATGCTTTCTATACCGCGATATGATTCGGCTCTCATGTTTGCAGCGATGATCCTGTTTGTAATTATACTGATATTCAATATTCTGGCCAGGAGAATTATCCGGGGTTCGGAGAAATACATCTGAAATGAGAAGGTTCTGGTTAAAATTTGATGAGATATTCATGCGGACAGTAATGTTTCTGTGCACTATACTGATCCTAATCATACTGTTTATCATCCTGTACAGCATTTTTAAGAAGGGAATGCCGGCCTTGAGCTGGGAAATGATTTCCCAGGTTCCGAAAGGCGGTTACTATTTAGGAAAAGAGGGCGGGATTCTTAATGCCATTATCGGCTCGCTCTACCTGGCATTGGGTTCAACTGTACTGGCACTGGTTGTCAGTCTGCCGGTTGCATTGTACCTGAATACCCGGCTGGTGCGGTACGGCCGGTTAACTGAATTTGTCAGGTTCCTGATGGACCTGATGTGGGGTGTTCCCTCGATCGTGTATGGTGCTTTTGCCTTTACTATCATGATTGCACTGGGTATAAGAGCTTCCTTGCTGGCCGGTATCATTACTGTTGCCCTGTTTATCATCCCGATCATGCTGCGGAGCATGGACGAGATTCTTAAAACCACGCCGAGAGGATTACTGGAAGCATCAATCTCACTGGGATCCACTTATTCAGAGGTTTCTTACCGGGTGTATCTGAAACAGTGCCTCCCAGGGATTGTTACCGCCGTTCTCCTCTCATTCGGCCGGGCCATCGGCGATGCAGCAGCGATTCTGTTTACCACCGGATATACCGATCATATCCCAACCTCTCTCAGCCAGCCATCGGCCACCCTGCCTTTGTCAATCTTTTTCCAGCTTTCATCGCCGATACCAGAAGTTCAGAACCGGGCCTATGCCTCAGCGGTTGTATTGATGGTTATCATACTGATTATCAGTATAGTATCACGAATTCTGGCTAACCGTTTCATTAAACATCAGATAAAGCATTAAAAATGGAGCCAATCATAAGCATAAAAGATTTGTATCTCAATATCGGGAACAGCAGCATCCTCAGGAATATCAATGTGGATATTCCGAAGAACAAAATAACGGTTATCCTGGGACCGTCAGGATGCGGTAAAACCACTTTATTGAGATGTTTGAACCGGTTAAACGACCTGAATCCCCAGGTTAAAATCACAGGATCGATAATCATGCATGGCGAGGATATCCTGCATACCTCGACGGATGTCACCGAGATCCGGCGCAAAGCGGGTTTGCTTTCGCAGCGGCCCTATCCACTTCCGATGAATATTTTCAACAATGTGGCTTACGGCCTGCGGATCAACCGCGATCTCTCCCGCAAGGAGATGCACCAGAGAGTAGAAGAAATGCTCCGGCAGGTGAGCCTTTGGGAGGAAGTCAAGGACCGGCTGAAGGAACCGGCCGGGCGCCTATCGATCGGCCAGCAGCAGCGACTGTGCCTGGCGCGCGGACTTGCCGTGCATCCTGAGATTATCCTGGCTGATGAACCCACTTCTGCATTGGATCCCATCAGCAGTGAGGCTATCGAAAAAAAGTTCCGTGAATTGAAAGATGAATACAGCATCGTTATGGTGACGCATGTACTCCGGCAGGCGCGGAGGATTGCCGACTATGTTGTTTTCATGTATCTCGGGGAAGTTATCGAGCAGGGAACAGCAGAGGAGCTATTCGAAAATCCGAAAAAAGAAATGACACA
>QYQM01000057.1 GCA_007280905.1 Porphyromonadaceae bacterium
AGAGCCACTAAGGTCCGGCGCTTGCCACCTATGCTCAATCACACCTTTTGCTCCGGCCAGTAAGAAAAATAAACCGGTGCTAAGTTTTCCATCACCTTGGTTAATCCTGCCTTCCGCAGATTCACACCCATTAATAAAAACGAGATCAGAGTTGAGTCTGATGTTGAGTAAAGTTGACAGACGAAAGGCTCCGTTCAATTGATCCGAACATCCTAATATCGTACCAAAGGAATCGCTCCAGTTCACTCTAATATGACCAGCAAAATGAATAACATCGGCGTTAATTAAAGCTAATTTCAAATCGAGATGCTCGTTGGTTAAATCAACGATGGTTGTCCTTGGTATTTCCCTTGAAACTAATTCTGTCTCATTTCCTATTTCGGGAGCTAACCGATCGTTAGTGCAAGTTAATAACAACATGGTTTTACGATGAAAGGAAATAGATCTTGCATTAGTCCTTGTGTGTATATCTGATAAATAGGTGATTTGGAAATCCTTTACTAAAAATGGTAAATCACGGAATTCGTTCTCGATTTCCGAACTATTACTAATGGGATTGTCTTTGATAAGGGCCTCAAAAGGCAGGTCCATGATGAGCCCATCAGGTCGAATAAATAACTCCCCTGAAATTTCATTCGATAAGAACGGCCTTGGCCTCAATACCGGCACCCAGTTCGGACCCGGGGGTGAAGGTTTTATGAGGTTGAACTTCGGTTGCCCGCGGAGCTTGCTCGAAAGGGCAATGAAACAATTAAAGGTGGCAATTGACGCGACGTAGGGACGCATATTTGCGTCCGTGCCATCACCGGGACGAACTGTTGTAGGGACGCATATTTGCGTCCTGGCCAATGCCCGAACGAATGTCGTATATTGAATGGACGCAAATATGCGTCCCTACATATCGCGGTGAATGATTGGGAATGGACGCAATTATGCGTCCCTACATCGCGTATCAGGGAGGTCCATTCCTCACCATCTGACAAACCGCAAATGCTCGGTTACTGAGATGTTCACGAGCGTATCGATAAATCTTTGATTAGGAAGATAATCCGTCAGTGCGCCGCTCACCCGGCTGGCGATCAGGCCATACGCATTGATCAGGTTTGAATAGGGCTTTTCAATAATATCAATACTCCAGTCCTTAAACGCCAGATAATTGGCTAGCTGGCCGTTCCCGGTAGTCACCAGGATATCAAACCCGAGCACTTTCCGGTACCTCACTTCCGGCTTGTCGTGTATCCAATGATTAAGATAATCGAGCAGATCCACCGGCATGATCGCAAAGTCGGCACTCTTGCGGATCCAGTCGAGCCGGCAGGTATCCATTCCTGAATCTGTAATTTCCAGATACTTAAATCGGATAGTTGTCTGGCAAACACCGGCAGTGCCATTCCAGATGATCCTCACTGGCTCCGGTTCATAAAAACTCAGAAACTTATTTTTTGTGGTATCGGGTGCCACAAAGATTCGGGCACCCATAATAGTGGTGGATCCGATGATCTCCGTTCCGGCATCGGGCAGGTAAATCAGAATCCTGACAGAGCCGCAAAGCCGGTAAGTGGTTTTAAACAAAAGGGAATAGCCGGAGAAAAACAGGCCCGAATCGCGCTTTATTTCATGGGTCGGTTCCAGTTCAACAGTTTTTCCGGGCATTTCGGCAAATACCCGTGCATTTTTATAATACAGTGAATCAGGATTTTGGGCCATTACATTGACATCGACAGGACCGGAAAATGTTTTGGTCAGCCTGACGTAATGGGCGGTATCATCTTTGTCCAATACGCAAAAAACAATCGGGTAAGGGCTTTTTGCCACCGGTGCAATTACATCTTCTTCGCAATCCGTGAGGAAGATTATGATTGACAACAGGCTAATGATGTATAGGATCAGTTTCATCTTTATTCCGCGATTTTAATGCATCGAACCGGCAAAGCTCCCCCGTTTTTCATGATTGAATCATTGACAAACCGGATCAGGTTATTATTGCCCCGTATTGCTGTTCCGATATATGATGAGCTGATGACGAACGGGCAGGGACCGTAATGCCGCATGTAAAAACCTTTTTGAAAATTCCGGGTGAAATACATCCAGAAGGCGCTGCACGGCGATTCATCGATAGGTTCCCACACTTTGGTCAATTCATGAATTCCGATGCTGGTCAGGTTTAATCCCGAATAACCCCCTTCTCCGAAGTAAATGCGAAGTCCCCTGTTGTTGAACGGTATGAGCAGGGAATCCCAGTCCGAACGTCCCGGAAGTTTCCAGCCCGGCGGACAGAGACCCTGGTTTCGGATGGTATCATAATCAATGACTTCATCCCAGTGGTAATAGGTATAATAGCCGCCTGACAGACCTTTAAGGGTTGGATCATTCTGATAGCTGTACTTTTCATAGATCCCGTTATCCCTGGACATCTGCGTGTCACGGATCGAAATACCGAAATTGAGATTTTCGGCCATCCACCAGATATCTCTGACTCTGACTGTCCGGTACGCTTGTCCATCGCGGGAATCAATATTCCGGGAAGTATCGTGATTGATCCCATAAGTCTCGACGGTTGCCTCAGCCTGATCGGCCAATCCATGCCGGTCCCTGACCTCCATTCTGAGCTTGTGCAATCCCGGTACGGGAAAGTGCTGAATCAGGTATGGATACGTGGAAAATTCCGTATCCCAGACGCCGTCACAGTTCAAATCCCACCGGAATTCAAGAAACTGGCTGATATCCTCAGCATCACTACTGTTACTGCCTTCAAGAACGAATGACATGGTGGAGTCTCCTATGGTGGGAGAAACACTGAAATAGGCCTTTGGCGGGGTATTGTCGGCATCCGGACTGAGTCCGGGCGTAGTGCATCCGACAATCAGAGAAAACAGAATGACCGGCAGCAATTTAAAAATCCGGTTAAACATTTCAGCTTATATTTTGATTATGGGGGGCTATCAAAGATAAGAAAAAGGCAGAAGGCACAAGGCAGAGGGCAAAAATTAGTTATAAGAATTATGAAAAAAGATACAGGTTAGGTCCCCGATAAGCCTTAGTAAATTAGCATATTAACCCATTAGCAAATTGGCACATTGGCACATTGGCACATTATTTTGCCCTCACGTAATTCTCCACGCTACCTGCATCTTTCCGCTAACCCCTCCCGGATTCTCTTCGCTCAGATGTTTCAGATCAGAATACGCGGTTTGACTAATCTTGAGTTCTAAATCGATGTTCTTCAATAGCTTCCATCGCACCGTGCCGAACCAGCGGGTACCCGAGCCGGAGAGTACCGGTGCCGACCAACCATACAGAACATCGGGCTCATAGGCATAAAGCGGATCGGTGCCGGTTTCCACCGTAAAAACGCGAAACCCGCCGGTTATGCGGAGCCTCCGTTCGGCCAGGTCCGCACTCATTGAGCAATCAGCAGTGGTCCCTTTAGTCAATATACTTCCAAAGCCTTGCACTTGTTGCCGGAGCCCTGCCCTGAAACGGAGAGTCCCGTATTGCTTCGGATCGGAATCAAATGTTAATTTCCAGGTCAGCTTTTTAGGCACTGCAGCCGCAGATTCGAGAAAATCAAGCTGCAATGATCCTGCCGCCATCCATAGATTTTTTGATAAAAACTTCAATTGCTGAGATATCCTTGTTGAAGCATTGTTGAAATGAGCATTTGATCCGGGCCACTGCGCTAAATCCACCTCCACCGATCCGAGCCATTCAAATTGCCGTACCGGTGCATAACGGTATGATGCTATCACCCGCTGGCCCTCCTTTGTGAGCCCTGTGCCCGATTGAAATAAGCTATAGGTGACGGGGTAGCCCGGTGAGCAACCGCTATATCTCAGCACCGCGGAAAATCCTTGTGCCTCGAACCACCTGATTCCGCTGATCCAACCGTAACCGCCGTTCGGACTCCAGCCCGCTTCCCCAAACAGAATCCCGAACGGAACCCGCGTCTGTCCCCAGATACCGATCCTACTATAACGGCCTGAATCCGGCTGCCAGGCTTCGGTCCAGCCTTTCTTGATTTCAGGCGGAAACTGGTTGTTGACCCGGATTCCTGAAAATCCGATCTCTGAATTGGTAAAACTTGTTTTCCAGCTTATTCCGATTACATCCTCATGGATTCGATCTTTGCCCGATCCATATACAATCAGTTCCGACTTGCCAAATTCCATGCTTCCTGCCAGTCCCCTGAAAAAGCGGCCCTCGTCGGTACCCGAGTGCAAACGGATCCCCTTGCCAGGCCGATGCAATGATCCCGGGTTTCCAAGCGAAACAGAAAAAACGGGACTTGATCCTGCCACCACCCCGAAACCTGACTTCACCTGAAAATCGCCGATAATGATCTCCCTAAAAGTCTGTCCAGGCCTGATGAGAAAACCGGTGCTCAGGTGCTGCGGAATACCTGTAACCTGCATCGCCAAACAGGTGTCACCGGCATTCTGATTCGTTTGAAACCGGAACTCCCAGCGATGCGGCTCACTGATCTTTATCCGGTACTTCATCGAAACCGGTGAAATCAGGCTCCCTGAATCGGAGATCCAATCCAATAGCGAAGCCCGCACGGGAACATTAACCGTAAACAGATGAGTTCTTGCCGATCGTTTTTCCGGTACCTCTGCAAACGAACTATCCATATCCAGCAGCCAGTCCATGGCTATATCCGGATGCAAACTCACCCCCTCCCACTCACCCGCCTCCAGCCATTCGGCCAAAACCGAATCCGGATCCGCACTTAAAACCTGAGCAGAAATGGACACGGAGCTTATGCTTAGCAGCGTAATCAGGATGATTTGTCTCATTTGCTAATCGGTCTTGTAGTCTTATCGTCTTACAGTCTTAACATCTTTCTTCCTCTGTGGTTCTCTGTGGAACCTCTGTGTAACTCTGTGTAATAACAAAGTCAATCACTGCTAATTTCAACCATCGGTGTTAATCCAATGCCATTCCGGTGTTCAATCCACCCATTAATCCTGTATCCCTTTAATTTCCAGCCAACTCCGAGTGTTATCCCAAATGGCAGGACATCAAAAAGCCCGATCAGACCAATCTGATCATTAATATTCACCCGGATACCCGCGGTTACCGGTCCGAACTGCGCACGGCTCACCTGAAACCCGGAGGCTAGTCCGATCAGCCGGCCGGGCTCATGGAACAGTAAAAATTGCATAGCCGGATCGCCCCGTGCGATAGCGGTTACGGGAAGTATCCAGCCGGTAAAATCATACAGACTGACCTGAAGCATCAGGGTTTGACTCATCGACCAGGTTGTCCGGATGTTTCCCCCAAGCCTGAAAACCGTGGGCCGGTCCTTAAGATCAATCAATGAAAACCGGAGCTGAAGCATCCCGCTTATCTTTTTAAACTGCCCGTAGTGGGATAGATAAAGATGGTACCAGGAGAAGCCGGGAATGCCATCGCGGCAAATCAGCGCCGCCGATTGCCCCATGGCGGAAGTATAATCGACTGATAGCCCTGTCGCATTCCAGTTGGACACGAAGTAATACTGTTTGGAGAAAACTGACCAGCCTATGCCATCCCCAGCCTTAAGTGCAGCAGGCCAATCGGTGGTTCGCATGGCAGTTGCCATCGGATCCTGTGCAACCAGCCGAACCGGAGCTAAAAATAGTACCAGGGTAATAAAACAAATCGGGCGCATCTTTCTGTTTTACCGGATATAGATGCGCCCGATCCATTGAAATGGAAAATATTTCGGAACTAATTTGTCTTAAACTTAAATGATACCTCTTTCAGCGTTTGGTTGGCCTTGACCACCTTTTTAGCCAATCCGGCTTTAAAATTCAGCAATTTGGCCTGAAGTGCTGGATTTCCAACGGCAAGAATCTGAAGAGCAAGGATTCCGGCATTGCGGGCTCCATCCAGGGCAACTGTAGCAACCGGAATTCCGGAAGGCATCTGGAGGATCGACAGGATCGAATCCCAGCCATCAATCGAATTGGATGATTTAATCGGCACCCCGATAACCGGGCAGATCGTCATCGCAGCAACCACGCCGGGAAGATGCGCTGCACCGCCGGCACCGGCAATGATCACCCGAACACCACGGTCGAAGGCCCCTTTGGCAAAATCAGCTACCAGATCAGGGGTGCGGTGGGCAGATAATGCATGAATTTCAAAGGGAATTTCAAACTCATCCAACAACCTGGCGGCCTCTTCCATCACAGGTAAGTCGGAGGTACTGCCCATGATGATACTGACTAATGGATTCATTCGTTCAGGATTAATGATTAACTTCGCAAGTTAGGAAAAACAGCCAATTCAGAAACAATGGACACCCTTAAAGTTCTCGACAAAACCTTTGCAAGCTTCATTCCGTATCTGCGTATACAGGAGACAATTGCGCGAATAGCAGCGGACCTTGATCGCGACATGTACGGGAAAGACCCGCTTTTCCTGGCAGTGCTTAATGGTTCTTTTATTTTTGCCGCCGACCTGTTCAAACAGATAAAGATGCCGTGCCGGATCTCCTTTGTTAAAATGGCATCCTATATGGGCACCGGATCCTCGGGGAAAGTGGATCAGCTCATCGGACTTCAGGAAGTCATTACCGGCCACCATATTATAATACTCGAAGACATTATCGATTCCGGATTGACCATCAACAAATTGCTGGAGCACCTTAACTCCATGCAACCGGCTTCTATCCGGATCGCTACGCTTTTGTTCAAACCAGATGCCTTCAAGGCAAACTTCAAAATCGATTACCTTGGCATTGAAATTCCCAATAATTTCGTTGTAGGTTATGGCCTTGATTATAATGGCTATGGCAGGAATAGTAAAGATATCTATACATTATAATCCCCTGTAGAGACGCATAATCATGCTCCAACTCATCCTCTTTGGCCCTCCGGGTGCGGGAAAAGGCACTCAGGCACAAGCTCTTGTTGAGCATTTTAAGTTTGTGCACCTTTCAACCGGAGATCTGCTCCGGGCAGAGATTGCAGCACAAACGGCATTGGGTCTCGAAGCCAAGCGGTTTATCGATGCCGGGGAACTGGTTCCGGACGAAACTGTCATCGGGATGATCAGAATCCTGCTCGATCGGATTGATACGGTTCCGGGTGTAATCTATGACGGGTTTCCCCGTACAGTGGCACAAGCCAAAGAACTGGATAAGATGCTGACATCGTGCAAGGAAGGAATAACTGCATTACTCTCGCTGGAAGTTCCTCATGATGAATTGGTTAAACGACTTCTCCTCAGGGGTGAATCATCCGGGCGCACCGATGATACCGATATCGCTACCATCGAAAACCGTATTTCGGTTTATGAGGCAAAAACTCAGCCTTTAATCGATTATTACACCCAACTAGGCAAATATCATCCCATTGCAGGGGTTGGCACCATCCAGGAGATCTCCCAAAGGCTTATTTCGGATGTTGATAAACTCTAATGATATGAATATCCATGCTCACTGATATTGTTGTCGGTTATCGGTTGTCAGTTACCGACAACTGACAACAGACAACTGACAACAATTTTTCGCTTTAAACATTCAAATGTAAACAGGCATGTCAACTGTCAACTTCATCGATTATGTAAAGATCTTCACCCGTTCCGGCAGGGGCGGGGCAGGATCGGCTCACCTGAAGCGGGTGAAATACAACCCAAAGGCCGGTCCCGATGGGGGTGACGGCGGCCGGGGAGGACATGTGATCCTGCGGGCTAACAGCCAGCTGTGGACACTGTTGCATTTGAAATATAACCGGCATGTATTTGCCAAGGATGGTATCGACGGGAGTAAGGATCAGAAAACCGGTGCCCAGGGGGATGATGTTTATATTGATGTGCCCCTCGGTACCATTGCCCGTGATGGGGAAACCGAAGAATTCCTGATGGAAATCACAGAGCCTGATGAGGAGAAAATCCTGGTCAGGGGAGGCCGGGGAGGCCTTGGTAATGTCAACTTCAAATCGGCTACCAACCAGACGCCCCGCTATGCCCAGCCGGGGGAACCCCGCATTGAGGGATCAATCGTCCTGGAGCTCAAGATATTGGCAGACGTTGGCCTCGTTGGATTCCCGAACGCCGGTAAATCCACCCTCCTGTCGGTTGTTTCAGCAGCTAAGCCAAAGATCGGAGAATATGCTTTCACTACCCTCACCCCGAATCTGGGTATTGTGGATTACCGCGACAACCTCTCTTTTGTAATGGCTGACATCCCTGGAATCCTCGAAGGCGCTCATGAAGGTAAAGGCCTGGGCCTAAGATTCTTGCGTCATATCGAACGTAACCCCGTTCTCCTTTTTATTGTTCCATCCGACAGCAAAGATATCCGCCAGGAATATGATATTCTGGTAAACGAACTCGAGCAATTTAATCCCGAATTGCTTGATAAAAAGCGTGTTCTGGGTATCTCTAAATCGGATCTGCTGGATAAGGAACTCATGCAGGAAGTCAGGAAAGATCTCCCGGATGTTCCTAACGTTTTCTTTTCATCGCTCACACACACAAATCTTGATCAACTGAAAGACCTGGTATGGCAGGTTCTCCATAGTGATTAATGTATGCCCGAAAACCTGATTAATCTGGATAAAAAACTTTTCCTGGCGCTGAACCATTTCGCCACACCAGGTGCGGATCCTGTCATGAGATTTCTCAGCGGGCCGGTTCCCTGGATTCTTTTCATCTTCGGCTTTCTGATCGTTTTATGGGGCACTCACTGGAATCAATACCGGAACCGTTATCTGATCATGGTGGTCAGCCTGATAGTGGCATACGCAATCAGTGAACAAACATCGGTTCACCTGTTTAAGGAGGTATTCATGAGGCTCCGCCCTTGCCATGAACCCTCTTTAGCCGGACAAGTACGTCTGATTACCAACCATTGCGGCGGTCAATTCGGCTTCGTTTCAACCCATGCAGCGGATTCTTTTACCCTTGCCATTCTCTCGGCACTCCTGATTCATCGCAGATGGTTCACCATTAGCGTGTTTACCTGGGCAATCCTGGTCAGCTACAGCCGTATCTATCTCGGTGTCCACTATCCGGGCGACGTGCTGGGCGGAGTAGCGCTCGGGAGCCTCATTGGGTTCGGAGTTTTTGTCGCTGCTAACATGATTTTAAAACGTGAGGACGTGAAGAACGTAAAGAACGATAAGAACGTTAATCAGCACATCAATAAATCAGCAAATCAAATAATCATATGATGCAGTTAAGATCACTCCGCGTAACCACTTTCCCAAAAGACGAAGATTCCGAATCCTTTATCAGCCAGATTGTTCATTATGACCGTGCTGGAAATGAGATTGCCCGCTATGAATACCACGGTCCCAATGAGTTTGAATCCAAAGTCGAAACCAGGCTCAACGAAAACAATGAGGTTATTGAAGTGACCACTTACCTGGATGAACATGAAATTGCTGAACGGAAAGTATATGACCGCAATAAGGATGGTCAGATCGAACAGGTGAATATCGAGTTTACAGATGGGTCGGTTTCGGTTCAGACCATCGAACGGGATGAGGAGAACAACACCGAGAATTGGATCGAACAGGATGAGGATGACGAGTTGGAATCCCGGGAATTCCTGAAATTCAATACGGAAGGAAAGGTGATCCTGCGGGAATTGTATGACTTCAACGATAAACTCACAGAAGCCTATGAATATGAATACAATCTTGATGGAGAAATCTCGATCCGCAGGCATTTGGATGACCGCCGCAAACTGATCCTCGAAACAGAATTCAGATACGCAGAATCCGGACTGCTCCTCCTCCGGGCCAGCCGCAACCGGAAAGGTGATCTTTCTGACTATTTAAAGATTGAATATGACGATAACGGAAGGCCGGTTAAACAGTCATTCTCGGGAAAATACACCTTCCTTTTTAAGTATGATGTGAATGGCAATCCCATCGTGGAAGAAGAATATATTGGCGACTCACTGCTCGACAACCGAACAACCTACGAATATGACGCTAACAACCGGGTGGTGCTGGAGGAGCAGGTGAAGTTCAGTAAACAGTATGAATATGAGTATTATGATTAACAGATGAACCAGCCAAGGAGCCGCATGATTTAATTGGGTGTATCTTTGTATCCATAAATTAATAATGAAAAAATGGCAACTGCAGTTAAAACAAAATGGGTTTATGACCCCGCTCACACCGAAATCTCATTTAAGGTTAAACACCTGATGATCGTGAACGTAAAAGGATTGTTCAAGGAATTTGACATGAACGTAACAACCAACGGTGACAATTTTACCGGGGCTCAGATTGATTTCAAAATGAAAGCGGCATCCATCGATACCGGTGATGCAGGCAGGGATGGTCACCTGAAGAGTGTCGATTTTTTCGATGTGGAAAATCATCCGGAAATAACTTTCAGAGCCATTTCATTTAAAAGTACCGGCAACGACAACTTCGAACTGGTTGGAGACCTTACTATCAGAGGGGTCACCAAACCGGTAAAACTGGATGCAGAATTCGGTGGTATGCAAAAAGATCCATGGGGCAATACCAAAGCCGGCTTTAGCCTTACAGGAAAAATCAACCGCAAAGATTTTGGCCTTCACTGGAATGCCGCACTGGAATCCGGTGGTGTGCTGGTTGGCGATGAAGTGAAAATCCTCTGTGAAGTAGAACTGGCCAAACAAGGTTGATCCAGGTACATTACGGAGCATATACCCGTACTGTTCGTGGGGCACGGCAGTACTATGAATGCCATCGAGGACAAGAACGAGCAACTGTCATTCTTTAATGACAAACCGGTCATGGGCTCCCTCTCAATGACCTCGGTGAAGATCGGTTAACTCGAAGTAATGGGAAGGGAGCCTCCTCCACAATTTCGTGGTTAGCGACGGGGACCCCGCTTGCTAACCGCGAATGCCCTTGGGGGACTTCGTTAAGCTTTTCCCTTCAATTCCAGCTCCAAGTCCTATCCCTTCCGGTACCTCCACGACTCCCCCGAAACCGTACCGTATCCCTCCAATAACAGGGTCTTCCTCCAGCATGAGCGGAGTATCGAAATCGCACCAGGATACGCAGCCGGATGATAATGCCAGGTGAGCCGAGGCGGTAAAACCGAGTCTCGATTCCACAAAACCACCGATCTGCACTCTCATTTCAAACTGTTCGGCCAGCCTTATCATTTTCAGGGCCTTATATAATCCACCCGATTTACCCAGCTTGATATTCACATAATCGCAGGCTCCTAATGCGATCATCCGTTCCAGGTCATGGTGATCACCGCATGATTCATCGGCCATGATGGGAACGGGACTCGCCTTCCTGACCTTCGCCAGGTTCATGAAGTCCCACCGCGGGATCGGTTCCTCGCAAAACTCGATATTCATCCCGTCGAGTTCCGACAGTACACCGATGGCGGTCTCCAGGCTCCAGCCCTGATTGGCATCCAGCCTTAACGGAATATCAGGCCTGATGGCTTTCCGGATTTCACGTACCCGACAGAGGTCTTCCTGCAGAGTTCCACCAACCTTGATCTTAATGGCCGGATAGCCCTGATTCATAATCTCAAGGGCCTCTGCAACCATAGCTTCCGGATTACCGAAACTCACGGTATAATCCGTTATCAGTGTCTTTTTCAGCTTTCCGCCCAGAAAAGCAAACAGCGGAAGCCCGGCTGACCGGGCCGCTATATCGTGCAAGGCAATGTCAAAAGCGCTTTTGATGGAACTGTTCCCGTATATTATTGAATCCATGCGGCCGATACAAGCCTCAATATCAAGCGGATCCAGATTAATCAGTTTATCCTTCAGATATCGGCCTACAACAAGGGCCGTTTCCATGCTCTCTCCGTTGATGGTCTGAAACGGACAGCACTCCCCAAATCCGGTAAGACCCGACCGGGTTTCAATTTTAACTACCACATTTTCGGCATAATCCACCCGTCCAAGGGAGATCACAAATGGCCTTTTCAGCTTTATCCGGAGTGGAAATAAGTCGATCCGTTCAATAGGGTCAATCATAGGAATTTCTAGATTCGAATTTAGAATTCAGAATGCTGAAGTTGGAGATTCAAGTATCGCGAGGTCGATTACAATCACAACAATCACAACCCCGATAACCGATAACCGATAACCGAAATAAAAAATCCTACCTGAGCACCAGATTCTCAATAAAGAACTCCATCATCCTTTCTGAATCCACCGCGGTATGGCCGCGATCGGGACCTACCTGGACCTCGAAACTCTTGCGGGCTTTTTGCAATGCAGTGATTAGCTGCAATGAGTTGGACGGATGGACGTTGTTATCCGATGTGCCATAATAAATCAGGAGGTGTCCCTTCAGATTCCCGGCATAGGTCATGATACTTGCATCATCGGTGAATTTTCGGTAAAGCTGGGCAGCCACTCTTCGTGAACCACCACGCGGCACTTACCGGTTTCGGGATTAGCTGCTGCCAGCTCCATGATATCCTGCTTGCGGTTGGTGCGATGGAAAAGCAGCTCGGTTCCATCGGGAGTCCACTCCACTCCATAGATATAATGACCTACCACCTTGGTTTCAAATGGCTTGCCATCTCTGACATCCAATTGGGTAATCTTTTTATTTTGCAGATCGTAAACCAGGATATCCACAACCGGGTTATTGGCACCAACTTTTGTATAAGGCTCGATTTCAACCGAATCCTGAATCAGCAACTGATTGTATTGCAGATAAAAATCCAGCACCTTGCTTTCATCGAAGCGGTAGAATGCCAGTTTCTTACCATCCGGCGACCACCACATGGCAGTTACCTGGCCAAGCTCCTCACCATAAACCCAACTGGCTGTGCCGTATTTGATCCGGTTCTTATCTGTTCCGTCAGAGGTAAGGGCCGTCATACCTGATCCATCGGCATTTTCAAGGAAGATATTTCGGTCTTTGTACATCGCCTTAAGTTTCCCGTCGGGCGACAGGGCCGAAGTATACTGCCTGCCTCGCTGGGGCCGGTCACCGCTGAACCGCTGCATGCCCTGCCGGCCACCGGTTCCCATGCGGCCACCCGGTCCGCCCGGGCCGGCTGGTCCGGTTTCTGCCGGTACAGCACCTAATTCAGTAGCCTTCAGTTTTTTTACATCATAACTATAGTTCTTCCCGTCCCACTGATATTCAAAAGTCTTGCTGTCATCCTTCCAGGTAACCTGCAAAGATCCCTGTTTAACCGTATTCCGCATCAGCGGTGACATCTTCTGATATTGAGCATAACCCGGCATATCCTTGAGCCGGTCCTGTGCCCGGGTCATTAATAATGATCCGCCCAGGAGAATCATCCCGGCTGTAAGCAGCCAACGGGAACCTGAGAAATAGAATAAATTTTTCATATAAACTGAATTAACTTTGTTCAAAGATCGGAAAAATCACTATCCATAAATAAGCTGAACAGCAGGTTTTGAGGGTTGTCTTCCGTCTTCTTGTCTTCTTGTTTATCTTTGCGGCGATGCACATTACCATTCACACTGACGGAGCCGCCCGTGGCAATCCAGGACCGGGAGGGTATGGGGCTGTTTTGCAGGCACATGGAAAGCGTAAGGAACTTTCGGCCGGATACCGGATGACTACCAACAACCGGATGGAACTGCTGGCGGTTATCGTTGCCCTGGAAGCGCTTAAAATACCGGGAAGCCGGGTAACCGTCTATACTGATTCGCGTTACGTGGCCGATGCAATAGAAAAAGGATGGCTCAAAACCTGGGAATCGAAGAATTTTAAAAAGAAGAAGAATCCGGATCTTTGGATCCGGTTCCTGGAAATCTATCGGAAACACCGGGTTTCCTTCATCTGGATCAAAGGCCATGCAAATCATCCCGAGAATGAAAAGTGCGATCAACTGGCCGTGGAAGCCTCTTTTGGGAAAGAACTCCTGATTGATAGCGTTTATGAAGACACACAGGCTTCAGATGAGGGAAATCTTTTTTAACTTTCGCCCCGCAACAACACAAATCTGAAACAATAAAAAGATAAGTTATGAATTTCAACCGGCTCAATATCATCACTGGATGGATTGTATTTGCAATCGCCTCCGTGGTTTATCTCCTTACTATTGAACCCACTGCATCGTTCTGGGATTGCGGGGAGTTTATCGCGACCGCCAAAAACATGGAAATCGGCCATCCCCCGGGAGCATCGTTCTGGATGCTAATAAGCAAATTTTTCTCCCTTTTTGCTTTCGGAAACATAATGGCCATTGCAAAAAGCATGAATGTGATGTCGGCCCTGGCTTCAGGGTTTACCGTACTGTTCCTCTTCTGGTCAATCACCCACCTGGCGAGTAAAATCGTTGGCAAAAACAATGAACCCGGAAAAGGAGAACTGTTTGTCATTATGGGCGCCGGCGTGGTTGGAGCACTTGCCTATACTTTTTCTGATTCATTCTGGTTTAGTGCCGTTGAAGCCGAAGTGTACGCCATGTCATCGCTGTTTACTGCCGCAGTCTTCTGGGCAATTCTGAAATGGGAAAGTGTGGCCGATGAGCCCCGCAGCGACAGGTGGCTGATCCTGATCGCTTACCTGATGGGGATATCGATCGGTGTACATATCCTTAACCTTCTGGCGATCCCGGCAATTGTTCTGGTGTATTATTTCAAGAAATACCCGGTCACCAGGAAGGGAATTGTTTATGCGATTCTCGGTTCCTTCATCCTTTTGGCCGTTATCCTCTATGTCGTTATCCAGTTTACACTCAAGATTGCATCCTGGTTTGAACTCTTCTTTATCAACGTAGTCGGACTGCCCTTTAATTTTGGAGTCTTTATTTTCATGCTGGTGCTTGGCGGAGGCCTTATTTATGCGATCTGGTGGAGCCACCGCAAAGGGAAAATAATGCTGAATACCGTTTTTCTGATGCTC
>QYQM01000090.1 GCA_007280905.1 Porphyromonadaceae bacterium
GCCAAGTCTTTGGCGATATTTATATGGATGTATACTGCCACCATGCATCACTTTTATCGGACAGCCGAATGAGCAAGGAGCAAACCCGGCGATTGTATATTATGGATTCGACCACTATTACCTTGTTTAAAGAAATTCTAAAGGGAGCCGGACGAAATCCCATCGATGGGAAGAAAAAAGGAGGCATTAAGGCCCATACGCTTATTAATGCCAGCGAGCATGTCCCTTGTCTGATCCGATATAGTGCCGCCTCTCGCCATGATCACCAGTTTTTAAAGAATATCAAATTGCCGAAAGGTTCCTTTATCACATTCGATCGGGCTTATGTAGACTATCTCAAATACGAAGAATTTACCCAAACAGGCGTATTCTATGTCACCAGACTCAAAAGTAATGCAAAATTTGGGTTGACTGACCGGTATGAGGTTAACCCAGGCGAGACTGATACAGTTCTGGCGGACACAGATATTGAGTTTGCATATAAGGACAAGGATGGGAACACGCAGATACATAAGTCCCGAAGAATTCTTTATAAAGATCCCGATAGTGATCGCGTGTTTGAGTTTGCTACCAACAACTTTGACCTGGATGCGACCAGCATCGCACTGATTTATAGGAAACGCTGGCAGATAGAGACGTTGTATAAGCAACTGAAACAGAACTTCCCCTTGAAGTATTTCTTGGGGGACAATGTAAACGCCATAGAGATACAGATCTGGATGGCATTGCTGGCCAATCTTCTGGTAAGCTTAGTCAAGAGCAGAGTCCAAAAGAGTTGGGCTTTCTCAAACATGGTTTCGGTTATACGCCAGCAATTAATGAACTATATCGATCTGTATCGATTCATAGAAGACCCAGAAGGCGCTTGGATTGCATTAAACAAGATAAATTATCCCGAAAAACAATTAACGCTTTTCCCTCAAAATAGGGGGGCTTGATTTTGAAAATTGAAAATATGACTATTGATTATCAATGGCTTAAAGAAGAATTGTGCTAATTTTAAAGTTTTACCAGACAACAATGATAGTTATTATTGTTTTTTCTGCTTACTTTTATACTACTTTGAAGAAAATCTTATAATAATAATTTCTTAAAATTATGTTTATGAAGAATAAAATGATTTTCACTGCCTGTTTGTTTATTGGATTTTTAGTATTATCCTGCCGGAATACTGCTGATCAATCAACAACATCAAAAGAGTTCGTTTATGATGCCAGTCCAGAAAGTGCAGGCTTTTCTTCAGAAAGGCTTGCGAGGATTGATACCCTGCTCAATGACTATATTAGTAAAGGGATATTTCCCAATTCCGCAACTTTTGTTGCCCGGCATGGGAAGGTTGTGCATTACAAAGCTCACGGCTGGAAGGATATCGAAAACAAAGAGCCGCTTGAGTTGAACAACATTTTTCGTATTGCCTCGCAAACCAAAGCCCTCACCACCGTTGGGCTGATGATGCTCTATGAAAAAGGCAAATTTCTTTTGGATGACCCGATTTCAAAATATATTCCGGAGTTTAAAAATCCGCAGGTGCTGGTGAAGTTCAATGCATCTGATTCAAGCTACACCAGTCGTCCGGCAAAGCGGGAGATTACCATCCGGCATCTGCTCTGCCATACCTCAGGCATCGACTTTCCAGATGCCTTGTCTGAAAAGGCCGGGATTCACGTGAGCAATGCGATGGTTCCACTGGATCCGGTTACCGTTGGTGAAGTCATAAAAAAGACAGCAAAACTTCCCCTAAATCACGATCCGGGTGAAGGCTGGATCTATACTGGCTCAAATACAAATGCAATTGGATACCTGATTGAAATATTATCCGGACAGCCATTGGATGAATATTTAAGAAAAGAACTATTCGAACCCTTAGAAATGCATGACAGTTATTTTTATCTCCCTGCTGAAAAAGCCTCCCGTTTGGTTACCCTTTATTCCAACGACAGCCTTACCGGCGCTCTTTACGTGTGTAAAAATGTATCTGACCAAACCTATCCGGTAGCCGGGCCAAAAACTTATTTTAAGGGCAGTTCAGGAGTGGTTGGAACCATTCTGGATTATGCCAACTTTTGCAAAATGCTAATGAATGGAGGTTCTTTCAATGGGAAGCAATTGCTGGGAAGAAAAACCATTGACTTGATGAGAACGAACCAGATTGGCGATTTTGAGGTTTGGGACAGGCAGAGCAAGTTTGGACTTGGATTCGAACTCATTACGGAAAAAGGTACTGCCTTATGTCCGGGTTCTGTGGGTTCCTTTGACTGGGGAGGAGCTTTTACAACGTGGTATCTGATGGATCCTTCAGAAGACCTGATTATGCTCATTTACATCAATATCGAGCCGATGAATTTTGATGTCTTTGAACGTTTTAAAATATTGGTATATCAGGCTTTAATCGATAAAAAATAGATAATTATAAAGAAAAAATCATTCAGAGAAAATAAACTCATATTTATTAACCCACGGTAAGGAAATGGGGAGTAGTTCAAGTTGTAAAACTGAATTCCCTTAGAGACTTAAAAATGAAATGATAGAAAAATTATAAAGGAATGTCAACCCATAACAACGTGTAGCTTCAATTGCCGAGTTAGTGCGGATTTCAGCGTTTCTGCTTCTAATAAACTTTCGTGTAACTTGACAGGACAGTGCTTCGAAATCGGCAACAAAAACATACCGCCAAACCGTTATGGGCAAGTTTTAAAAAAAGACACAGCGGTCGAAAAAAAGGCTGACCACCTTGAGTGACAACCAGAATTTTAAAAAAATAGTGGAGACCAGCGACCACTTTAAAAACGGGGCGAAACCGAAAAGCCAAACGAGTAGGGGGAAAATAATATTTAGAAAAAATGAAAATAATTAAAAATTTATCAATTATTACTGTGTTAGTAGTAGCTGTTTTGTCTGTTTTTTGGGCAGATACCGCATTAGCACAAGACCAACCTGGTAAACTCAGCCAAATCATCATTTACAAAGGTGAAGTTGCAGGGACGGGGACTGGTATCACAACCTTCAAACTCACAGTTGGCGATGAAATAACCGTGACTGCCAAAGGTGTTGACGAAAATGGCAATGACGTGCCAATTTGGCCAACTTGGAAGGCGGACAAGGAACTTTCAATCAGAGTCGTTGAAGGTAGGAGCAAGACCATTGTGGTTAAAGCAATCAAGGAAGGTGCACCCTTGTTCTTCTCAGCAGTCTATATCACTGACGATGGGAAAAAAGTAACTGGCGAAGCTATGGGAGAAGTTAAAGTAAAGTAATGAACAACGTTTAGAAACACATTTAACGAGAAATGAAAATAGGGAACCATCACTATCTAACTTACAGAAAAACCAGTCCATAATAAGTAAGGCTTCGTGTGGCGTAGCCTAACATGAAGCCGTGTTGCACGAAATCAAGTTGTGCAGTCTCTGAAACGGTTAAAATCTATAGGGGTTCAATAATTCCAGGTTATTCTGGAAGAGGGTAAAGCGATAATTTTCGATGGTTTTCAGAACCGAAAAATAGGAAAGAAGGGTTTAAACAAGGCCATAGTAGCCGGATAATCATGATATTCGCAAGGTGCATGTAATAGTTTATCATGTTCTTCTCAGAACCTTTCCCACAGCAGGGGCAGCTGTCCGGGTTGTAATTGAGATGCTCCCGGCAGATTTGTTTCCAGTTTTTCTTTTCTTTAAATACCGGAATATCGATTCCAAATGCCTGTTGGAGCTCACGGAGCTCGGGTCGTTTAGCAGTGAATAGTAGTCCATAATACCGGATCCGGACAAATCTTTTTGGAAGAATATGTTGGCAGAACCGTCGCAGGAACTCCGCTCCATCGAGCGTCATTTCTTTTTGCCGGTCATCTCGGTAGTCACGATAACGGAAGCGCACACCCGAATCGTCGATATCAAGCAACCGGTGATTGCTGATAGCAACTTTGTGCGTATAGCGCCCCAGATATTCAACCACCTGACCGGGACCGGCAAAGGGTTCTTTGGTATACACAACCCAGTCTGTCTTATATAGCTCCCGGATGAAGGTTTTCTCCTGGGGGAATTTTCTGACTAAACCGGCCATGAACTTACCCCGGAACACAATTGAAAGGTTTCTCAAACGCTTCGAAAAAATCAAAAGAGGTGCAACCCACCCACAAGCCGACCGTTCTGAGTATATTGCATATTTCACTTTTTCCTTAGTCCGGATTATCCACTCGGCCGCACATCAAATACGAGCGATGGCCCGACATCTGCAGATAAATTCAATAATTCAAGCAGAAATTTCAATGCTGGCAATGACGTTCCAGATTGGAATCCGGTCTGGTTGTTCTACTGTCCAGCTTCTCTGTATGCTCTTTGTATAAACTGGCATTAATTTATTAACTCTTTATTATTTATAATGATCTAATTATTGAAATTTTCCTGAAATTTGATCACACAATTCAATGAAATCCTGCACCTTACTATCAGAGGTCCCGGATTCTATATCGGCAGCGACAATATCGCAAGGGCCATAGTCTTTCGCGATATACTCAAGATCCGACCGGATTTCGATGTGCGATTTATTGGCAAGATCCATGGGTGTGTACATAATTGCACGCCGTGTATCATGAAAAAGTGTTCGGGTTTTCTCAAGATCGGAATCAATACCCATATCAAGATAGGCCACTCCCGGGATTTTCGCATAATGATCGAGATAAGGACTGGCGCTCCACGCACAATTATGGATTCCGATGACATCGAACGAATCAGCAATTTTCTGATCAAAAGGCAATAAAAACTTCTCATACAAATCAGGATCCACCATGTTAACCAGGCAGTTGCTAACCGTAAAGAAAGATATTGCATCATCATAAAACTGTTGTTTTTGCTGCAACTTTTTTGCGGCTTCAATCATGGTCGTGCAAACACAATCTAGCAGATGCTTTGTCCTTTCGGGAGCCATATACATATCCGTAAAAATATCCTGCCCGCGAAGCTGTTGGGCATTGTTAAGCACTCCCTGCCAATTCATAAATCCTACAACTTTACCTTCATGTTCACCAATCCAATCAACTTGTTCCATCAATGAAAGAAAGAAAGCGTTTTGGTCAAGATCTGGTGGTGTGAGGTTATCAAGTTCATCATCAGACAAGTATCGATGTTCTGACGTTGGCCATTGTTCATTGTCATACCTGACCGGGATCCCAAAAATTAAGGCAATAGCTGATGCACCATAAGTCCCTGTTAATATATCAAGTCCAGTCTCACCCATTCGCCCGATCGGAGTTCCGGGAAATCGATTATTTAATTCCTGGTACATATCGATTCTTGATTGCCTACGATTTACCGGATCAGTATGCCATTCCCTGCCAAAATCGATTCCTAGCGCCGCTCTGTACCATTTAGGGGTAAAACCGATCTCAGGTCTGAGAAAGGAGAGATATCCGGAAGCCGGACGTCGTGTTGCCGGTGCGCCTGGAGCGATATAGCTGATTAATTGTTGTTCTATCTCCATAGCGATTCATGTGGTGATTGATATTTAATGTTGATCAGGACATCGGTAACAAGCTGTCTGTTAGCTATTTCTTCAACAACCAACTATCACATACTTTCGATTGTTGCCGCCAGTTTAATTGCGATTCTTCCGGTTGGTCGAA
>QYQM01000014.1 GCA_007280905.1 Porphyromonadaceae bacterium
CTATAAAGGATGGAGATTGGAAATACTAAAACAGATCGGCTAACCGGAAACACAGGTTAATAATGCGGCAAAGGTAGTACTATTTTCGGAATCAACAAGTTTGGGGGAAGTAGCATTTAAAAAAGCATAAGTAGTACCTGTGTAAATCGGACTTTGGTGTATGTATTCTTGCTTGTTTCTATTAATCCTTTTGTTTCGGGCTAAAGCCCTGGGTTTAGCTTTTTCTTAAACCCCGGCCTGAAGGCCGGAGTAATTTAAATCATTAATTAACCCCCGCTGAGCGGCATTCGCAATGCCGCTTGGAACATCGCAGTTTGTAATTCTGCAAAAAACTAATTATTAAAAAGAGCTTTTAATCAGGAATGAAAAAAGATACAAAATTGCACATATACAAAAATGTATACCAAAAAGTTTAATCTAGGATTCTTTCCTTTTCGGGATAACTATTCAGAAGAAAAAAATATCAGTCGCCGCACAAGCAGCCTTGGCTGGGGTAATTGAACGAAGTGAAATTAACCCAGACGCAGATGCGTTGCGGCGACGAGGCCGCCCGGCCTGAGGGAAAAAGAAAGAATCGTGGAACAGTTTGGGGCTAAAGCCCCGGAGATAGCTTCCTTTCATAACCCCCGGACTAAAGTCCGGTGTAACTCACCAGCTCATCAGCTCGCCAGTTCGCCAACTATTCAAAGCGCCCCCATCAACTGCTTCAGCCTGATCTCCGCCACTTTTGCCGCATAGCCGAAGTTAGTCAAACGGGTAAGGGATTCCTGGTAACTTTCCTGGGCCTGCCTCACTTCCAGGGCCGTGGTTTGTCCTAACCGCAACCGCTGTATCGAGATGGTCAGGTTTTCTTTAGCCAGAGCGAAATTATTCTTTTCTATCTGAAGCAATTGAAGCTGGTTGTCAAATTCGGTCAGGGCGAGCTGAAGCTGGGTGTTGACCTGCAGTTTGGCGCTTTCAAAAGTAACCCTTGCCGATTCGAGCTGGAGCTGGGCAATGGCGATCTGGCGGCGGATATTCCCGGCCTGGTAAAGAGGAATCGACAAAGTGGCGCCTACCTGCGGCCCATAGGAATCGTTCATACGGACGGTTCCGGTAGCATTGTCGCTGTGAAGAAAGTCATATCCTGCCGAGAAATTCACACTGGGAAGCTGCAATGCCTTGAATTCATTAACCCCCAGCCGGGCTACCTCCACCTGTTTCTGTGAAGAAAGGACTGACGGATTCGTGGTGAAAAGTTTTTGTGCCAATTCTTTTTTATCCGGATGATAATCAAGGATGATGGTATCAATCACTTCGAAAGGCTCTTCCGGATCGCGCGACAGCAGCTGATTGAGTTGTCGCCGTGCTGCCAGGATCACCGCCAGCTGTGAAATGGCATTCTCCTGGTAAACATTCAGGTCGATCTTCGCCTGCAGAAGGTCCGTCTTGGGCGCAAGTCCTGCATTAAAACTGGCCTGGAGGAGGTCCACCCGTTCCTGATTAAAGCGGATTACCTCCCTGATCGCCTGCAGCTGTTCTTTCTGTTTTACTACGTTAAAATATCCGGCATACACGTCGTATAATGTTTGCATGACCTGATTGCGAAACTGTATCTCTCCCAGTGCTTCAATTTCGTTCAATTTCTTTTTCGTGACAAACATTTTTCCACCGTCAAACAAGGTCCAGTTCAATGCGATGCCGGCCCACAGTGAATTCGAATTGGCATTCGCTTTTGTTGCAGAAGTCCCGTCAGAATAATGCTGGTTTACATGGCCCAGGCTATAGGCATCGGTAGCGGTGATCCCGGCCTCTGGCAACATTCCCGCATTGCCGGCAGTGTTGTTCCGTTTGCTGATATCGGCCGTGGTGCGGGCAATCCGGATATCAAAGTTGTTCTTCAACGCAATGGCAGCTGCAGAATCGGCCGTAAGCAGTTTTTGTGCAGGGGATGCAATGCAGGCAAAGATCAGGATCACAAAAAATATGAATACGGTTTTCATCGGAAATCAGTTTATCGGGGGATCCTCAGTTTTTTCAACTCTTACCTTGTTGGTTGCCATCAGGACATACATTGCAGGGATCACAAATAAGGTCAGGATCAATGCGAAAAACAAACCGCCCACAACTACGATACCCATTGGCATCCGGCTGTGAGCTCCTGCGCCCAGGGCAAGGGCAATGGGCATCGCACCACAGATCGTTGCCAGGGAGGTCATCAGGATCGGTCGTAACCGGGATGCTGCCGCCTCAAAGGCAGCCTCCGCCTTAGCCAGTCCTGCTTTTCTTTTCTGGTTAGCGAATTCCACGATGAGGATCCCGTTCTTCGTTACAATCCCGATCAGCATGATCATCCCGATCTCCGAAAAGATATTCAGCGTTTTCCCGAACACCCACAGGGTGATCATAGCGCCCGCAATTGCCATCGGCACGGTAAGCATGATGATGAACGGATCGCGGAAACTTTCAAACTGGGCTGCCAGAATAAGGTAAATCAACATCAACGCCAGTATCAGTGCAAATGAAGTATTTGAACTGCTTTCGGCGAAATCACGCGAAGGCCCGAGCAAGGCAGTCTGGAACGATTCATCCAGGATTTTTTTAGAAATTTTTTGCATTTCGGCAATCCCTTCTCCCAGGGTACGCCCCGGTGCGAGCGAAGCGGAAACAGTGGCCGATTTGTAACGGTTGAAATGATACAAGGTAGGCGGATTGCTGTTTTCCTCCATCCTGATCAGGTTATCCAACTGAATTAATTTTCCCGAATTACTCCGGACATACAACGAAGTAATATCTGAGGGTTCACTCCGTGAAAGCCGGGCTACCTGGCCAATTACAAAATATTGTTTTTCGTTACGCAGGAAATAGCCATAGCGGCGACCGCTGAAGGCAAATTGGAGGGTATTGGAAACATCCAGTACATTGACACCAAGGTTGGTCGCCTTCATCCTGTCGACGGTGAGGTTCAGTTCCGGCTTGTTAAATTTCAGGTTCACGTCCACATTCCCGAACACACTGTCTTTCCTGGCTTCTTCAAGAAATTTTGGGAGGAATCGCTGCATCTTATCGAAATCTAATGTCTGGATCACGAACTGCACCGGCAACTGCGAACCGCCGGCCAGCGAAGTGGTGATGGTTTGTTCCTGGTTCGGGATGATCCTTGCTTCCGGGAAATTCCGGTAAAGTTTGACAAGCCTGTCATAGACCTGTTGCTGTGTTGCTTTTCGTTCATTGGGTTCGGTAAGAAAAACCTGCACGACGCCGGTATTGGTACTCGTACCCCCAAACCCGGGAGCGGTTCTTCCAAATACAAGACGGCCTTCGGGAACACTGTCCATTACCATCTGTGCCACACGATTGATAAGGTTTTCAGTATAATCAAAATCAGTTCCTTCCGGTAATGTGACGCTGGTACGGATGATACTGTGATCTTCCAGTGGCGCCAGTTCGGATTTTAAATTTTTCCCGATAAAAAAGATCAATATAAGGCAAATACCTAGGATCAAAAAGGATAACCATTTGCGGACCATAAAATAGGTCAGCACCTTCCGGTATCCATTGTCAAGGTTGACAAAGAAAGGTTCGGTAGCCCGGTAGAAACGGGAATGCCGTGAAATACTCCCGCCGAGTTTGACATTCAATACCGGTGTGAGAGTCAGGGAGACAAAAGCCGAAATAAGCACGGCCCCTGCCACCACAATGCCGAATTCCCGGAACAACCTCCCGGTAAATCCCGACAAAAAGATCACGGGAATAAAAACAATGGCCAGTGTCAGGGAAGTGGAGATAACGGCAAACAGGATTTCGCGGGTGCCGGCAAATGCCGCCGCCCATTTATCCATGCCTTTTTCGATCTTCTTGAAGATGTTTTCCGTCACCACAATGCCATCGTCAACCACCAGCCCGGTAGCAAGTACGATCGCGAGCATGGTCAGCACATTCACCGAAAACCCGAAGATATACATGATGAAAAAAGAACCGATCAGCGAAACCGGTATATCGATCAGCGGGCGTAAAGCGATCACCCAGTTCCGGAAAAACAGGAAAACAATCAGCACGACGAGTGAAATGGCAATGGCCAGGGTCTCTGCCACATCGGTTACCGACTGCCGTACAAATTTCGTTTTATCATAGCCTATGGCCAGCTTTAACCCTTTGGGAAGGTCCTTCTGGATCTGGTCAAACCGTTTATAGAATTCATTGGCAACTTCAATATCATTTGCGCCGGGCAATGGGATCAGCGCAAGGGATATGCCGTCGGCCCCATTCAGCTTTACACCGGTTTCTTCGTTTTCCGGCCCGAGCAGGGCTTCTCCTATGTCGCTGAACCGGATGATCTGATCGTTGGTCTGCCTGACGATGATGTTGTTAAAATCATCTTCGGTGGTTAACCTTCCATAGGTTTTAACGATAAGTTCCGTGCTGTTTCCCCTCACCTTTCCGCCGGGGAGTTCCACATTTTCCTTATCCAGCGCTTTGCTGACATCTTCGGCTGTGATGCCATACGCCGCCATTTTATCCGGATCCAGCCAGAGGCGCATGGCCGGTCTTTTCTGGCCATAAAGCCCAACAGAGCTGACCCCGGGTATGGTCTGGAGTTTTTCCTGCAACACATTCTCCGCATAATCACTCAGCTCCATGGCATTCATGGTGGTACTCTGAATGGAAACGGTGATGATCGGGTCGCTGTTTGCATCGGCCTTGGTTACTACCGGCGGGGCGTCAATATCCTGGGGGAGGTTCCGGGCAGCCTGTGAGGTCTTATCACGGACATCGTTTGCTGCTTTTTCGAGATCGGCTCCCACATTGAATTCTACCGTGAGGTTGCTGCTGCCGGTGGAGGAAGAAGAGGAAATGGATTTGATGCCCTCGATCCCGTTGATGACTTTTTCCAGCGGTTCGGTGATCTGCGATTCAATGATCTCGGCACTGGCACCGGTATAGGTGGTTTGTACGTTGATCACCGGAGGGTCGATGGCAGGATATAACCGGACACCCAGGAACGTATAACCCACAACGCCGAACAGCACGATGACCAGGCTCATTACGATGGATGCCACGGGGCGTTTTATCGCGAAATCGGAAATAGACATACCGGGTTATTTTATCACTTTGGAGAATTTCAGGTCGGCCTGGGGCTTCAGAAAAACGATGCCCGTAGTCACAACGGTATCGCCGCTGTGGATGCCGTTCAGCACTTCAATGAAAGCGGCTTTCCGGATGCCGGTATTGACGGTGACGAATTCGGCTTTGCCATTTCTTGCAACGATCAGTTTTTTATTCCGTGCCTGCGGGATGATGGATTGGGTGGGAACCAGCAGGGCATCGGCATGCTTGCCGAGTTCCAGTTCAACACGGGCAAATGCACCGGGTTTCAGATCGGGTGAAACATGATCCACTACCGCACGCACCTTCAGGTTGCGTGTGTCCGATTCAATCCCTCCTTCGGTCGCCATTACCACGGCTGTATATTTTATGCTGTCTCCTTCTATGGAGAAGGTCAGCATCTTCCCGGGAATAAGTTCCCTGCTGTATTTTTCCGGAACACTGAAATCCAGTTTCAGGCGGTTTACCATCCGGATGGTAGCCAGCGCCGTGGAAGAGTTGACCTGGGCTCCAATGCTGATATTTTTTAAACCAATCACACCATCAAATGGAGCCTTCAGTTCTGTTTTTCCGATCTGTACATTCAGCAGGTCAATATCATCTTTGATCGAGTTTACCTGGAAAACGGTCTGATCATAGTCAAACTGGCTGATCCCGCTTACCTTCAGCAATTCCCGTTGCCGTTTCTCAGTTTGTTCAGCCAGCTGCAATTGAGTTTGCGACTTTTTCAACTGTGCCTGCAACTCCCCGTCGAATAATTTTACCAGGACGGTGCCTTTTTTGACCAATTTCCCTTCAGGCAGGTTGATCATGACTACACGTCCGCCGGTCTCCGGCATCAGCACCGTTTCTTCAAAGGGAAGTAAGGTTCCCGAGACCTGGATCGTAACCACCAACAGGGTAGGCTTTACAACATACCCTTCCACGCTCAGGATTATAGCTGGGCGTTTATCCTTCGTATTTTTATTTGTTGACCCGGAACGACAGGAAGCGATTCCGGTAACGATAAGGAGTGCAAAAAAAATTGGGACCAATGGGGTTCTCATAAAATGGATTCAGCAAGCACGGGCAAAGATACGAATTTCAAATGCGCTTATTTGCAAAATACATATCCACTAATCCCTTGTGCTTTGCTTCTACTTTTCCCCGGTAGATACAGAAGAAATGATCTTTGATTTTTTCGTAGGTGGCGCCGCTGATGTTCACCTTTCCCGGCTCCCCGCAGGTTTCC
>QYQM01000074.1 GCA_007280905.1 Porphyromonadaceae bacterium
CCACAAGGCAGTCCGCTAAGTCCATTACTGATCACTACCATCACGGTAGCCCGACTTACCCGGCGAGGCTATGAATCGTTGCTGACTCATTATTACAAAGTAAGTCCACAGCACCAAAGTTCACCGCTATTTCCCATTGTTAAGCGAACCGCCGTATACGAGACCCGTCCTTGTGCTGTCGTGTTCGTTGGTGTTTGTATTTATGGTATTACAATAGTTTTTGACCTTACCGAATATGCACTGAAATAGCCCAAAGCCCCATTGTTGAAATTTGACAAAGGATTGGAAGGTGAGGATGATAATTCTGCACTTCTTAGTTGGCTTAGGGTTCTGAAATATTCATATACACCTATATCAATGGTTTGGAGTAAAACGGTTACAGTATCTCCCGGTTGAAAGTTATTTATAGTATGTGCTAAAAGATTAGAAATAGTTTTTCCGTTCTGAAGATGGTCATCAACAAGAAAAATATCGTCCTGCTGAACACGGTTATTTATTTGGATGAAACGATAATAATTGTTTATTTCGGCAGAGTCATTAAATTGGACATTTATGTATTCGGCAATTATATTATTGGCTCCAGCTCCTTGAATGCCGTTGCAAAACTCCTGTATGGTAAGGGTATCTATATTAACCGAAAAAGGCATAGTTGAAACAGCTTCATAGTTTTTCCCTTCGGATGTAACAGTAAGTGTATAAGTTTTGCCGGGTGTTCCTTGTATTATAGAAGTAGTATAAATTCCGGGAGATGTTTCGGTAAGAATTTCAGAGTTTCCTGTATTATCGCTGATTTTTACTATGGCACCTGATACAGGTGGGAAAACATTTGTTTCACTGAAGTTTACTGTTTTGGATAGATTGATAGTGTAGGGTACTGGAAGGTCTGAAATATTTCCTTCAATGACTAACTGTAGCGATACTGAATTTAAGTCAATGTCAATTACTTTTGTACAAGATGACAAAATCAATGTGATAATTAGCCAATTTGATAAATTGAAAAAGTGTTTTTTCATTTTTTTAGAATTTAAAGTTGTATGTAAATGAAGGAATCCATTGAAATAATGTTGTTTGAACTGCTTGTGTTTTTGTTGGATCATTCGGGTCTTCCTTAAATGTTATACTGAATGCGTTTTTACGTCCGTATGCATTGTATAATGAGAAGTTCCAACTTGATTCAAATTTTTCAGTTTTTTTCCGTTGCCAGGTTGCTCCTATATCCAAGCGATGATAATCGGGCATACGATAACCATTGCGTTCCATATAGTAATTCACAATTTGCCCAGCGACCTGGTATTTACCGCTTGGGAATGTTACAGCGTTCCCTGTGTAATATACCCAGGTTGCTGAGATTGTCCATTTTTTTGAGAGTTCATAAATGCCGACAATAGAAATATCGTGTGTTCTGTCTTGTTTTGCAGGAAAATATTCTCCGTTATTAATCCCTTCAATTTTCTTTTCACTTTTTGCCAATGTATATCCGAGCCAACCATTGAACCTGCCGTATTTTTTCTTGAGAAAAAATTCAATTCCATAAGCTCTGCCAGTGCCAAAGAGTAACTGCGATTCAACATTTTCATTAAAAATTAATTCATTGCCGTTACCAAAGATATTAAACTGTTTTGCTCCGTCTTTATATTCAATTTGGTTTTGAAGGTGTTTGTAATATATTTCGGTTGAAAATTCATAGTTGTTGTCTTGAAAATTTCTGAAATAACCTATTGAAATTTGATTGGAAATTTCGGGTTTTACGTTGTTGCTGCTGGGTATCCAAATATCTGTTGGATTGCCTGATGTAAAATTGGAAAGGAGATGCAGGTTTTGTGTATTTCTTCCATAAGAAGCTTTTAAAGAACTATTTGCGCTGATGATATAGTTTGCATTGATTCGTGGCTCTATATTGAAATAGGTTTTAACAAATTCACCTGAACTGTATGAGGCAGTATCTTTGGTTTCACCCATTTCATTATAAGTATAAAAATCACCGGGACCTAATACGCTGAATGATGAAAGACGAATTCCATATTCAACACTGAAAAGGGCTGTGGGTTTTAATTCGTGCGAAATGTATGCTGCATTTTCCAAAGCATGTTTATTATTGAGATTAAGTTCACTTATTGTGGAGTCGCTTTCATTTGTAATGGCACCTGGAATTATTCTGTGATAAATAGAATTAAAACCGAATTTGAGTTTGTTTTTTGAATTAAGAAAATACTGAAAATCCTGTTTGACATTATAATCCTGAATTCTTGATATTATTTTTACTTTAGTGCCGGCTGGCTCAATGTTAATATTATAGTTGTAATTACTGAAAATCAAAGAAGTGTTAGAGAACATTTTAGCACTAAAAAGGTGATTCCATCTTAATGTGCTTGTGGTATTTCCCCAGTCAAATCCAAATATCTTTTTCATTCCAAGTACGTCCTTCCCAAAGTAACCTGAAAGAAAAATCCTGTCTTTATCATTTAAGCGATAGTTAGCTTTAACATTCAGGTCATAGAAATAAAGTTTGTTCTGATTAATTGTACTGTCATTAGAAAGTTTCAGAAATAAATCGGCATAAGTTCTTCTTCCGGAAATTGTGAATGAACCTTTTTCTTTTATTATTGGTCCTTCAATAGTTAATCTTGATGCCATTAAACCAATTCCGCCTTCCACACCGAATTTTTTATCGTTTCCGTCTTTCATTCTTATATCAAGAACTGAAGAGAGGCGACCTCCATATTCAGAGGGCTGACCACCTTTGTAAAGTGTAACATCTTTAAGTGCATCTGAATTAAAAACAGAGAAAAAACCTAATAAATGTGAAGCATTATACACAGTTGCTTCGTCCAATAAAATAAGGTTCTGGTCGGCAGCTCCGCCACGAACATAAAATCCACTATTCCCTTCTCCGGCTGACTTTACACCGGGACGTAATTGTATAATTTTTAAAACATCCCTTTCTCCCAATAGTACGGGAATATTTTTGATTTCTTTTATATCAATTTTTTCAATCCCCATTTGTGTTTTGGTAATATTTTCGTCTTTTTTTTCAGCAGCTATTACAACTTCTCCCAATTGTGTAGTATTTTCTGCAAGGGTAAAATCCAGCTTTGTGTTTTGTTTTAATGCAATCTGAACTGACTTTGGTTCATATCCAATGAATTGAGCAGTTACCGTGTAATTACCTTCAGGTATTGTGATGGAATAAAAGCCATAAGCGTTGGTACTTGCTCCTGTGGCGGGTATTAATTCTTTAATGAATAAATTTGCCCCGATGAGTTCTTCGCCTGTTGCAGAATCACGCACTGAACCACTGATGGTATATTTATTTGTTGTCTGTGCAAATAGAGATATGGTAAGTGTAAGTATGAGCAGGATTGTTGTTAGTTTTTTCATTTTACTTTTTTTTCTTATTTACTAATTTTTTATTTTTATTTTTTTAAAGTGCGGTGGGGCAATAATTAAATCTTTTCGGGTCGGCTTGAGTGTCGCTCGTTTTTATGGCTGTCGGTAAGCAGTTCGTGTCGCACCCTACTTTTTTGTCGTTTTGCAGTGTCGTGTCTGGTCGCTACTGTCGTTTTTACCATTGCCGATAACGTTTGAGTATACATATTGCGTGTAGCTGGAATTCATCTCTATTGTGTTTAGGAAGCCAAATTCCAGGGCTATACATAACAGGTATGATGAATTTTCGAATCATGTCAGTAAAGTTAGCTCATTTCCTTATATCGAAATCATCAAAAGGGCTGATTATCAGCAAAAGCAGTTTTACTATGACGCAGTGAGGTACTTTTCTTTTATTTTGTCATACACGGAGAATGCTTAGTTCACTGAATTAGTTTTTTGGTCCAGTCCATGGTTATTGTCTGATTACAGGGAATGCGCTGATCCGGAGACGGGCCGCGCCCATCGGAACCAACTCAACCTTCATTTCCGGTTCATTTGATTTTACCGGGCTATCCATCAACACACCACATAGACGATACTGATCAAGAGTCCACTCGGGTATCTGCCGGGCTTTAACTTCAATACTTACAGGTACTTCCGTCAGGGTAAACGGAAAATCGGATTCCGGCCAGGGCCGATGCGTGATTTTGAAGGATTTTAACGGATTTTTTTGATCCAGGACCAACCCGAAATTCCAATCCGAGCCGGGGTGTATTTCCCAGGAAGGCCATTTTGATGCATCGACTCCTTCCTGCCATTTCGAACCACCGATGGCCGTTTTATCGCTCTCTTTTTTAATATAATTCTCCTGGATTTTAAGCGAAAAAGTAAGTGGTCCGTAATTGACACTCACGGACCGGTGGTTTTTCTCCCAGGTTGTTAATCCCAATTGCATCGGAAGAAGCAGTTCAACCTGGTCGCCCAGTTTCCAGAGGCGCTTAATCCGGATATTGCTCCCTGGTTTCACCTGCGTCTCGAATGAAGTCCCGTTAATCTTTACATTGGCACCGGTGCACCACTTCGGAACACGCAGGTAAAGCGGAAATTCGGCCGGCCGTTCCATTTTCATATCGAACCTGATGATTGAATCGAAAGGATAATGGGTAGTTTCAGCAATTTCTACCGCAGTGCCGGTCCCGACTTTAACTTTCACTGTACTTTGACAGTAAAGTGCGGCGAAAACACCGTTGTCGGGTGTTGCAAGCCAAAGGTTTTCAGCATAATATGGCCATCCCTGCGAATGATTATGCTGGCAGCAACGACTGCTAAAGGGATTCATCATGAGAAAGGGGCCCGCATTCATCACTCCCGGTGCGTGATTCTGATCGTCGCAAAGGACCATATTGGGTGCGGTGAGATAATGCAATGATTTAAAATCGGGCATGGTAGCGGCCGGGTAGGTGTTGAATGCCACATTCTCGGCATGATCGGCCCAGAAATTATCTCCGGTAATACAAAGCATATTCTCATCGGAATTCATCTGTTCAACAATACCGCAGGTTTCAATACCCTGCCGCGGATCATCGTAGCCGGGGCGGGCCACCTCATCACTGCCATACATGCCGCCCGGAACCTGTCCGAAGTGTTCCCGTATGATCTGAAATACTTCATAAGAGGCTTGCAGGTCATCCGGGTTGTGGCTAAGTAAAGAGTAAATGGCCGGCTCCCGGAAGCCCTGGGCTACGTTCACATTGTGCCAGTCGGGTAACAGTTTATACCATTCGGGATTTTTCACCTGCGGGTTGTTGTCCTCTTCTTGTTCCGTGTGACGTGAAATCCAGCTCGTGCCGCAACGATGGATTTTCTCACCCAATTCGAGCAGGGAGCGCTCACCCGTGCGATTATATAGCCATATTGCGCTATACAGGTTATCGCCCGAACGCAAACCCTGCCAGTATCCCTTAAGAAAATCCTCGTCGGGTACCGTTAGCTGGTATTTGAAATAACGGCTCATGAATCCGAGGACCCTCTTATCACCGGAATATTCGTAATAGGATTGCAAGCAATAAAGCATGATCATGTTGGGCCAGAAATCCTGCTTTCCCTGGTCCAGGTTAGGGGGACCAAAATCACCGTTTTCTTGCTGACTGCTCAATACGGCCTCAATCCAGATTTTAGTTTCGGCAATCATTGCCTCATTTTTCAGGATATAAGCCAGATCACCATAGCCCTTGAGCCAGTATGGGACCTCTTCCCAGCCCCATTTGCCTTTGCCATCTTTCGAAAGCCAGGCATTATCCGTTTTCTGCAGCCAGGCACTAATGTTTCCCAGTTGTCCGGTGAGTCCGTCGCGCTGTCTTTCCAGATAAACCTTCAGCCATCCGCCGGGTTCAATACTACCCACCGGCAGCTTGATGTAATGACCGGTCTCCAATGGTTTCAGGTTTCCGGCATAAAAGGAATTACCGGATTTCAATTCATCCTTAATACCCGACTGGGCGTTGAGGGTTACGAATTGGCCCGCCCATACAAGGCCAAGGAAAACTAATAATCGCTTTTTCATTTTGTTATTGTAGCTTTTAAACGAGAAAAAAAATCTCGTTTGTGTAAAACATCAGATCCCTCGCTTTTCCGGCTTATTTTATTTAAACGCGGATGATGCGGATCCTAAAGGAACGCAGATTTTCGCAGATTTTTTTGATCCGTGTTTATCCGCGCTGGAACATCCGCGTCCGCCAAGCGAAACGGTTCCGGTTCCAATCCCGCCAAGCGGAAGAGCAATATTCAGTAGGTGATCCTGGTCGTTTTGCTTCAATACGGGCCATTCGATTTGTTGTTCAGCGTACGATTTATTGGCCGTTTCATTGCTCCGATCAGATGTCTGACGAGTTGGTTAAGAAGCCTTCTTTTATGTACCATGGTAACAAATAAAGCACAAATATCGGATAATTTTCAGTTAAGATTAGGCTTTAGGTGCCGGGAATTCCCCATTTTGTGATTTGAATTTTGGTATCACAAAGTGTGATACCTGGAGTAATAGATGCAAATACCTGTTCAAAAAGGAGAAATTAGACGGATTATTCTCATTCACCAACACTGTTTTGGTTTTACCGATATTTACAGGCCGGCCCGCACGTTGCGGGGGAACGCTTGCGTTCGCCCCAACTTGAATCTTCCACTTCGGAATCCGGAACTCTTAATTCGAATCTATGCCCTGAGCCTTGAGCCTTCAATCCGTTCAAGCCCTGCAGGCTTGTGCAAAGTGGATGGGGTTGCATCCCGAATCCGCCGGTTTGCTCCGCCACCGGCGGTTACTCAAGGTTCGGCCCTTGCAGGGCCCTGGCTTCTGATCAGAGGAATTGCAATGGGCCATGAGACAGGAGTGGAAATTTGAATCTGATAGGTATTCATTCTGTGATTATTTGTAGAGTCTGCTGAAGGATTAGTCGCCACGAATAAAATCTTTGTATATGATTTCTGCTACCATTTGATAATTATTCCCATAATGATGGCTGTCGGGCAGTGTTTCAAATCTTATCCCTGTTGACGAAAACTGATAAGAGAAATTATTGGCAATAAACGGAACCACACTGGCCCCGAAAGAATATCCGACCAGTACAAATGAATTTTTATTCCACTGTTGCATATAATATTCAATAACTTTAGTAATATCTTCTGCAGCTTCTTTTGGCTGTTTTTCCTTCCAGAAATATTTTTTGGCATCAAGCCCAACCACCGAAATTCCATTTTCAACAAGTTTCTCGCAAACTGCTTTTTCAAAACGAGCCCAACCACCATCGCCTGAAACGAAAAATGCAAGAGGCAAGTTTTCTTTTACCGGTGATTGGATTATAGTTAAAGGCAAATTACTGCTGAAAGGAGCCAGGTGTTGTGCAGGAGCTTCGATTATTGTTAATCCTAAAATCAAAAATCCAATGGTGATGCAAACTATTATTTTCACTGCCTAAACTGGTTTATACTAAGTTATTAAATGTTTTTGCCACCAGAAAGGCCGCTGCAGCAGCGGTAATGCCGATCAGAGTAACTTTTAAAGCCCCTTTCAAAGGGGGCTGTCCGGTTACTTTGCTTTTAAAATATCCGAAAAGGAAAAGGCAAATTATGGTAAGCAAAGCAGAAATCAATAATCCATCAAACGGGATCCGCGTAAAAAAATAAGCCGATAGCGGAATTAAACCACCGATTATGTATGAGATCCCAATAGTAGCAGCACTTTTCCTTGCCCGGTTGGCAACTGGCTTTTCCATACCCAATTCATATTTCATCATAAAATCAACCCATTTATCTTTGTCCTTTGCTAACTCATCAGCAATTATATTTTGAGTAGTTTCATTTAATCCATATTGCGCAAAAACATCCCTTATCTCTTCCTTTTCTTTTTCAGGCAGATTTTCCACCTCATCATATTCCCGTTTGAGTTCAGACTGGAAATGCTCCTGTGCTGTTTTACCGGCCAGGTAACCACCCAATCCCATCGCAATGCTTCCTGCAACAATTTCTGCGATGCCTGCAGTGATAACAACGGTATTGCTTTGAACAGCTCCGCTCAAACCTGCTGCCAAAGCAAACGGAACAGTCAATCCATCAGCCATACCAATAACGATATCGGTGATGAAAACCGAACTTCCCAGATGTTCTTCTTTATGAGAGCCTTGATCCACCGTCATTCTTGTCATTTTTATTCTTGCTTTATTACTTTAATAAAAGCTTCTTTATCATCTGCTTTTACCTTAATAAAATATATTCCATCTGAAAAAGACTTCAAACTAAACTGGATATATCTTTGATTGCTGAACACTCTGGATAACATGATTTGTCCACTAATATCATTAATGGTAAGCACTATATCTTTAGATATTTCTTTTAAATCGATATTTATAAAGTTATTTGTGGGATTTGGGAAAATTGAAATTTCGCTATGTAAACTTATCGGAGATATAGAGGTTCTTACCTGGCAAAAATTATTGCTGGATTCCATTTGCATGATGCCTTCACCAACCTCACCGGCATCGACATTGTGAATTATGCTTCCTGTTTTCAGGTCAACAGTATACAGTTTGGCAAAGCTCTGTCCGGGGAATTCCTGGCCTTTAAAGATTATAGGTATAGGCGCTTAGGTATCCCAATTTTGATACCTTTGAACCATGGAAAACAGAGAAATATTCGCCGGAGTGAACTCAATCAAATTCAATCAACGATTTAAAACGGATGAAGATTGTTACTCCTA
>QYQM01000112.1 GCA_007280905.1 Porphyromonadaceae bacterium
GCAAGCAATGCAGCAGGCGTTAAGCCGATTGTCGAGGTTAAACCAGACACTTATTTTACTCACCAGAATTGAGAACAACCAGTTCCAGGGATTGAAACAGATCGAGCTTTCTGCTTTTCTGGCTGAGCAGGTGGAAAGTGTTCGGGAACTGGCCCAGACAAAAAGCCTCGAATTCACTACCGATCTCATACCTTTTGAGATCGGGGCACAGCCGGAATTACTTGGCATTGCTATAGGAAATCTGCTGGGAAATTGTATCAAGCATGCAAATCCGGGAACAGAGATCAGGATAAAATTGGACGGAAAAAATTTGATTTTTACTAATGAAGGTCCGCCGGTTAAATCGGATCCAAATGACTTCTTTAATCAATTTGTCAAAGGGGATCCGTCCTCCGGATCTTTGGGATTAGGCCTGACCTTGGTGAAAAAAATCTGCGATCACTTTAAATGGAGGGTAACTTACGATTACCAATCCGGATGGCATTCAGTTAAAATTGACTTTTAGCTACAGGTTTGCGACAGAATCGGGGAGTAGTTTCAACCGGTCTTAAACACTTAATCCCTCGATTATGCTAGTTACGGTTCGGTCATTTGTACTGTCTATTTTTCTACTAGTGGTATCGAACGCTTTCGGTCAGGAAAGCCTAAACAGTGAAAATCTCAGAGAAAAAGCTATCCGGGTATTTATGGATTGCTCTAGCTGCGATATTGACTTTATAAGAAGGGAGATACCCTATGTCAATTATGTCAGGGATTCCAAAGAAGCCGATGTACACATATTAATCACCCGTCAATCAACCGGATCAGGAGGCATTGAATATCAGATTGCACTGCTGGGGCAAAATGCATACGAGGGACAAAATGAGAAAGTCGTTTTTGCATCCTCACCTGACGAAACCAGTGATTTGATCAGGCAAGGATATACCAGGATGATTGCACTTGGTTTAATGAAATACGTGTCGAAAACTCCTTTGGCAAGCCATCTCAATATAAGTTATGATTTAAAGGATAGCGTTGAGTCGGATAAGAAAATTGTCGAAGATCAATGGAAAAGCTGGGTTTATAACATGGAACTGCAAGGAGAATTCTTCCTTCAGGAGACCTATTCCTATATTCAGTTGGAATCCGCGATTTCAGCATCCAAAATCACTCCGGAGTGGAAGATTTACCTTAGCGGCGATTATCGTAAGAGTCAGAGTACTTATATACTGGAAGATACCACTATCCTTTCCAACAGGCACGGTGCCTCCATCAATAATTTAACTGTCAAAAGTATAGGGAACCATTGGTCGATCGGAGAAAGAGCCCATATTTCAACCGATTCCTATTCGAATAATCGGTTGAGTTGGTCTTTCTATCCTGCAATTGAATATGATTATTTCGATTATGCTGAATCAAACCGAAAGCAGCTGGTATTTCAATATCGGATTGGTTATGGCTATAATTACTATAGGGACACCACCCTTTACAATAAGATTGAGGAAGGACTTTTCCAACATCAATTATCAGTAGCTTTGCAGATTCGCCAACCTTGGGGCAGCATTTACAGTTCAGTTCAGGGCTCAAATTATCTTCATGATTGGTCGAAAAACAGCTTAAGTGTTGGGGCGGGCTTGTACTTTAGGATTTTAAAGGGTCTTTCGCTGTCTGTTCAGGGAAATGCCGCCCTGGTTCACGACCAGTTATCTTTGCCAAAATCGGGAGCCACCCCAGAAGAAATATTATTGCGTCAACGGCAGATTGCCTCACAATATCAATTAAGTCTGGAATTCGGACTTAGCTACACCTTTGGATCGATTTACAATAACATTGTGAATCCACGAATGGCAGGGGAAAATTAGATCCTTGCAGGATTTCTTTGAGCTACAGGATTCCGACAGAATCCCGAAATACCTTTGATTGGTAATTCATTTAAATCAATAGTATTATGAAAAAGAAATTATTATCGGCATCATTAACCGCAATAGCCTTAATGGTGATTCTTCCAGCCTGGGCCCAGAAAACGGAAGTCCCTGAAGTTGCCAAGAAAGCTTTTGCAACCAAGTTTACTGAGGCAAAAAGTGTTAAATGGTCTTCAGAATCAGCCACAGAATTTGAAGCTGAATTCAAATTGAACGGAAAAGAAATGTCGGCCAATTTTAACAAAAAGGGTGAATGGCTGGAAACTGAAGTATCCGTTGAAAAAGCCGATCTCCCGGCAGCGGTTCTGAAAACTATAGAAAGTCAGTTCGCAGGGTACAAGCTTGATGAAATTGCCTCTGTTGAAACACCCGGAATGAAGGCCTTTGAAGTTTCCCTGGCCAAGGAAAAAGAAGAAATCGAAGTGACTATTGACCCAAAGGGCAAGGTGATCAAGAAAACAGATGCCAAAGAGGAAGAGGAAGAAGATGCCGAGGTAGAAGGTAAAGAAATTAAAGTTTCGGAAGCTGTTACGTCAGCTTTCTCCAAAAAATTTCCGACTGCTCAATCGGTTAAATGGGGCGAGGAAAAAGAAGGAGATGCTGAAGCTGATTTTGAGGCTGAATTTAAATTGAACGGGAAAGAAATGTCGGCCAATTTTAACAGCAAAGGTGAATGGCTGGAGACAGAATTAACCGTCGAAAAAACCGATCTCCCTGCTAATGTGCTCAAGACTATCGAAAGTCAGTTCGCAGGGTATAAACTTGGTGACATGGCCTCTGTTGAAACTCCTAAAATGAAGGCTTTTGAGATTTCCCTGAAAAAGGGGAAAGAAGAAATTGAAGTGGTTATCGACCTGCAAGGAAAGGTGATCAAAAAGGTAGATGCCAAAGAGGAGGAAGAAGAAGAGGAGAAAGAAAAATAGGGGAAATCTTCTTTTTGCCGGAATTTCTCCTTCCCGATAAATCTTCTAAACTGTACCGGTTTCAAGAACCGGTCCGGTTTTTCTATATTTACCCCTAAAATCTTTTCAGCCCAGACCCAACCATTTTCGAAACGGATAGTCTTGTAAGTATAAAATTGGAAGCATTAGTTTTAACTAATATTATCAGGTCCTGTCTCGAAGGGAATGAATCAGCCCGGCGGGCTTTATATGCAAAATACGCTCCATCAATTATGGGTTTATGTTTTAGATATTCAAACTGTAAAGCTGATGCTGAGGAAATACTTCAGGAAAGTTTTATTAAAGCATTCCAGAATCTGCATCGCCTGAATGATCCTGAAAGATTTGAGTGGTGGTTGAAAAGGATTGCGGTTAACAGCGCAATCACATTTTACAAGAAAAACCGACGGTTGATACATAGAAGGGATGTAGAGCATTTTGAAAACATGTTAACCGATTCTTTTAGTATCGACAAGAAACTTGAATTGGATGAAGTCTTGACCATTATACAGCGGTTACCTGAAAAAATGAGACTCGTAATAAACTTATACGCCATTGATGGCTATACTCATGAAGAGATTTCTACGATGCTTAAAATTTCAATCGGAACATCAAAGTCTAATCTTTTTGATGCGCGAAAACGGCTTGTTAAGGAATTAGGAAAAACAGAGGAGAATTCTAAATGAAGAAAATCTACCCAGACCAAGACATAGATAAGTTCTTAAAACAAACATTTGATGGGTTCCAGGTGACCCCTCCGGAAAAACTCTGGGACAATATAGAGCTGAAGCTTGATGACAGTAAGGCCAAGCCTTCAGGCAAGCCCAAAAAATCAAACAAAGGATGGTTGACCGGTGGCATTATACTATCGATGATCGGGTTATTGATATTGATTATTCATCCAGATCCTAAAAAAACTCTTCCTACATATCAACCGGAAAGAACGGATATGGCCATAGAGAATCCTGCTGAAATCAAGATAAGCCCGCAACCGGCAGCCAGTAACTTGCCCGAAAAATCAAAAATTGAAAAAGCTCAGACAAAACCCACTCAAGATTTTGTTACTCCAAGAGATACAGCCAAGCTTTTCGCAACATTGACACCCAGTATAACCTACACCAGAATGCCCGTTTTAAATGATTACCCAACCATCACGATAGCGGGCCTGGATAAAAATATTCAACCTCTACGGGCGTCAGGATCAGGCGGAACATCTGTCACTCCCCTAAAAAAGCCAATGGATACCCCCCGGATTAAAATTCACAATGGGCTTAGACTTCAATTACCAAAATTTGCTATTCCTGATCTTTTCCCAGGTAATTCATTCTCAGACCGACTTGATTTCGGACTGACCATGACTCCCCAGTATTCCTCAAGAATATTATTCTACAAATCCCTGCAATCTCAAACCTCATCGGATATTGCTGACTTTAATTCCTCCGAAGATGGAGCATTTTCGTTTTGCTCGGGATTCTTTTTCAGCTTTAATGTCAACAAATCATTCGATATAGTATTGGGGGTTAACTATTCCAGTTTTAACCAACACCTGAGTATCGACAGCCTCCGTAGAGAGGCCATTGGTGTTAATGAATACCTGGTCCGTTCATCACCTGGGAACCTGCGTTTTACTTATTCAAGTACAGCACCGTTGACAAACGAAGCTTTGTTAAATACCATGCTGACATTCTCTTCAATTGATTTGCCATTATCATTGAAATACAGGATGTTCAAGAATTTCTACCTGAATTTCGGGGTCCTGTATTCCCGGTTGGTCAATACAAACATTAATATCCGCGCAACCGGCTTCAATGGTAATTTCACAACTTCAGCCATTTCCGGATTGCGTGCGAACAATTTTGGACTCCTTGGGGGAGCAGGTTACAGTAAAAACCTGACAAACCGTCTCAGGCTTGACGTGGGAGCTGACTGCAGATTATTACTATTACCCATAAATACGGAGGCAACAGTTAAATACCTGCCGGTTGTGTTTGGGTTAAACATCAGTCTTAGTTATAAACTTAGCGGTTCCCGAAATAAATAATGGAAAGCGTACCCAACCCATTTGGGGACCTCGAAGTCTTAGAGATATAATCAATTTGGATTCTGAAAATGGAAAAAATAGGGCAGAACAACAGTTTTTATGTTGAACCTGAAAAGGAAGGAGCAGGATTTATGTCACGATATCCTGAGACTACAAAAATGACCTGGTCAGTTAGAAAATTTCACAAAGAGGAATTGTATGTTTCCAAGAAAATGGAAAGTAACGTTTATGAAGCCGGAGATGTGGTAATGGTGATGGTAACAAAAGTTGCGAATCATACCAGAATTTACACTGCAGACAACAAGTTCCTTCGATTATACAAAGGTGATATTATCGTTGGCACATTAGGATACAGGTATGCATCTGACGCTTTTCACGCAAACTCAATCGATCTTTCAAATCTTCATTTGTTAACCAATTCAGGACTAATTGGCACTGTTACAAGCCGCCATTCAGAGACAATCGAACCAACCCGATTGAAATTAATTGGAATTGTTTCAGACCATAAGGATTTTGAACCTATTAATTTGAAATCAGCCCTCTTTAAACCAGGCAAAAAAGGTTTGACTTATCCTCCGGTAATTTTCGTTATCGGAACAGGGATGAATAGTGGAAAGACTACCACTACAGCAAGAATCGGACATTCATTAGTGGAAAATGGTCTTTCGGTATCCTTATTAAAAGTAACCGGAAGTGTTGCTTACCGCGATCTCTTCGAATTTGAATCAACAGGTGCGCGATATACTGCCGATTTTAGTGATTATGGCTTCCCTTCAACTTATATGTGTCCACAGGAGGAACTGGTTGGTTTATATTCACGGATGCTCGAGGATACGCTTTCATCAAAACCTGATGTAATTCTTGTCGAAATTGCAGACGGAATTTTACAAAGAGAAACGCAGCTCCTATTAAAGTCCAACTTGGCTAAATCGACCAGTGTTGGGGTAATACTGACAGCGCCTTGTGCTTGCTCTGCTTTAACACTGGTGGGAAAAGTTAAGGAATTGAACTATTCTCCCATTGCTGTTTCCGGAATAATTACCAATTCGCCACTATTTGTTGAAGAGTTTGCAACGTATGACAGTACCCCTGTATTGGATACCAATGGTAATCGTCATCAATTTGTTGACCTGATATCTAGGCGTCTGGAAATCCCCGTACTCGTATAATTTAATCGATGCACAATCACAGCGCAGAAAAGCATTTATCCTGGGTTGCCATTTTAAAGCCCTATTTGAAGCCATTCTATAGGACAATCATATTGGCAATGGTATTTATGATCATCGATTCTTTTCTCACGGCTTTACGTCCGTGGCCATTAAAGGTAATCATAGACAAGGTCCTTAACGGTCACAATATAAAAATACCATTTATTGCCGATTGGATTAATAATAGTGCATTAAGCAGCATGTCTATCCTATATGTAGCCTGCATTGCCATGTTAGTCATAGCAATTGGCACAGGTACATTCTCGTATCTGTTCACACGGTTGATGGGCAATTTTTCACAACGGTTCATTTTTAACTTAAAAATTGACACATTTCATCATTTGCAGGGGCTTTCATTGCATTTTCATACACAAAAAAGGCTTGGCGATATCATGACCCGATTAACCTCTGACATTGATTCATTACAAGTGCTTACCGCAAAAGGAGCCATGCTGTTTTTAACCAATTTTTTTCTGATGTTTTCGAGGCTTGTCATGATGTTCTGGTTGAATTGGAGGTTTTCGCTTATTGCTTGTGCTGTATTACCATTACTATTCTTGATGATCTGGTGGCATACGACAAAAATCCAGTCTGTATCCAGAGTTGCGCGTGCCAGTGATGGTGAGATGGCATCCATTGCTCAGGAAACGCTCGGTTCAATAAGCATCGTTAAAGGGCTGGCACAAGAGAAAAGACAAGATCAACTCTTTATCAAACAAGGTAAAAAAAGCCTGGAGGGTTATATGGAACGCGTTACTCATCAGGCGCGTATGGCTCCAATAATTGATCTATTGGCTGCCGCCGGATTAACTCTGGTGATGTTTTTTGGAGCAAAAGGAGTTATGGCAGGCAATGTTACGATTGGGGATATGATTGTATTCTTTTTTTATGTTTCCAATTTTTATAGCCCCCTGCAAGCCATGTCGCGACAATTTGGCAATTTCTCAAATGGTATTGCAGGTGCTGAACGTGTAGCAGAGGTATTGGCAAAAGATAGCTATGTAAAACAGAATAAGAATGCAAAAAGTGCGCCTCGATTTACAGGTCAGGTTGAATTTAAAAATGTTTCATTTGAATATGAACAAGGACAAAGTGTTTTAAAAGACATTTCATTGACTATCAAGGCCGGGGAACACATTGCAATAATTGGAGCTACCGGTGCCGGCAAAAGTACAATAGCCAGCTTATTATTACGGTTTTATGACCCGATAAAAGGATCCATATTGATTGATGGAATTGATATCCGGGAATTTTCAATTGATTCACTCCGTAATCAGATTGGACTTATTTTACAAGACTCTTTCTTATTAGCCGGAACGATCCGCGAAAATATAACTTTTGGATGTAAAGAGATTCCCGAAGAAGCTCAAATCATTAATGCGGCAAAAGCAGCTGGCGCTCATGAGTTTATTAATGAATCACCAAAGGGATATGACAGTCATGTTTCGGAAGGTGGTGCTAACCTTTCGGGAGGACAGCGACAAAGAATTGCCGTTGCCCGCGCCATTATTCGTGACGTTCCGATTCTATTGCTGGATGAACCGACAAGCAAACTGGACAATATTTTCGAAGCATCCGTTCTCGAAACATTGAAAACCAGACCCCACCAACCAACTGTTATCATGATTACACACTCACTGCGTGCGGCCAGCATGGCCGACACCATTGTCATATTGGAAAATGGTAAAATTGTCGAATATGGCTCACCTGAAGAATTGGGTAATAATGGGGAGAAATTTAATAAATACATTCAAGCCGGAATATTTGTAAAATAAAATTTTAGCAACCGATTATTAAGAAAATATCGAAATATTACAAATAAATGATAAATCGAATTATTTTGAATTTAACGACAAAGAATAAAAGAAAAAATATTTCAGAATGCAAGGCTCTGGTATTTATTTTATTAATATATTTTTTTATATTCATCCAGGTGAATCACGCATTTTCTCAAAATAGCCAAGCTGATTCAAGTACAGTCATACCTGCAAGCACCGGCCCATTAATGGTTTTACAACCGGGGTTAGGAATACGTTATAAGATCAATAAGAAAATAAGGCTGTACCAGTATTTTAGAAGCTATAACTACCTCAATGACAAAACAAGAAACTTCGAAGAAATTAGTTTTGGCGCCACGTACAATATTGGTAAAATTAATAGATTCTATTTTACTTCCACTTTAGGTTACTTGCTTACTCTCGGCAACATTTACAATATTCATGAATTCAGACCCAAATTCTATTTTACTACCAGCTATCACCTGAATCATGCCCGGTTGGAATTCCAAAACAGGTTGGAATATCGTTTGAAAATTGGAGGGAATTCTGGCGCATCATTACGGTACCGGCCAAGGTTTCTGGTAGGATTACAATACAATTTGGGAAAATTTCAACTTTCACCATATATTTATGACGAGCTATTTATAGGCGAAAATGGTTTTAGTGAGCACCGCACAAAACTTGCATTATCAGTCAGATATGAAAACTTGAGTTTTACGGCGGGTAATTTGTTTAAAATTAAAAGGACGAAAGGATTCGTTGAAAACCGGACATCCCTGGACATTAGTTACACCATTCCAACTCGTAAAAAAATAATTAATAAATAATTGATTGTTACATGCCAATCGACAGTATTGATAATCAATGCCCCATGCCTTTAGCACAAGTATATCTTTGGACTCCTGATCCAACGCTTCCTTTGGGAGGTTCAATTCAGAAGTCTATTGTTCCGCTTCGGTGGGTCAATCCATTTCAGTTTGATGACGCTTGGCTGTCAAGCCAATATGCTGTGATCAAAAATGCCGGCCTCATTAACCTACCCGACGATCTTTCCCCTGCTTTTATAACTTCGCCTCTTGGTGATGCCCAACCCAATTCAGAGGGTAATTTCATTTTTGAACCGTATAATGGAGGAGGAAGAATGGACAAAGAACCTCTGGTTGACGAATGGAGAAGGCATAAAAATATACAGGTTTCACGATTTGGAGAGGTAAATACATTTTATCACATCAACAAAATCGCTTCCTATGTCGATGAGCTTCTGAAAGAACTTGGAGAACGTCCTTTCCCTCGTGTAAAAGTATTAGTGAATGCACATCCAGCAATTTATAAAAAAGATGGATTAATAGACGGTTATCGAAAACCGGAAACGGGAAAATGGTTGCCTTTTCAGGGGGGCCATTATCGTTTATCGTCCGAAAATTTGGCAGATATACCAGAACCTCTCCCCATTTCGCCTTCCGGAGAAATTCATCTTGGCCCTGGCAGATGCCTTACAGAACAAGGAGCTTTACCTGAATATGCAAATTGCAACTACCGGTGTAATTCTTCCCATAACGCAGGAATAATTTATCACGAATACGGTCATCACATTACAAGACACACTGCAGATTTTATGGCCAATCGTTTCCAAGCTCCGCACAGGCAAAGTAATCGAAAATCGGATCTCGACGAGGGCTATAGTGACTATTGGGCAGCTACACTGCTTGATTGTTCTCATATTTGGGCCTGGCATCGAAAACATGACGCCATAGAAATTCATCCTCGAAGCCTGTCTTCTAAAAAAACTATGGCTGATTTTGTTGCAGGAAGTAATGCTGAACCACATTTAAACGGAACCATTTTCGGTGCCACATTGTGGGATATTCGAAAAAAGTTTTGCGAAACCTATTCTGATGGCGCCAATAAGATGGATCTAATTGTTTTAAAATCTCTCATCCTAATAGGTCATTTGCAGGATTCTGCTTACAACCCTACAAAAAACGGTACTCAAAAATGCCGGTCGGGGTTTGCCTTGGGTCTTGCTGCTTTGATAGAAGCTGATCAAATCTGTTTTAAAGGCAATCATACCAAAATAATAAAAAAATGTTTTTCCCAAAGAGGGATAAGTCTTGAAACAACTATTGTTTTCTTATCAGGCAATGGCTTAAATTCGGAATCAAATCCCACCTTCACTTTTTCGGTGAATAGCATAGAAAAATCAATTCGCCATATTTTAAAACAAGAAGTGAAAGCCATTATTCCGAAATCGGATGAACTTTTAACGCGGGATGAATTAGAATCTCAATTACAGGCTAATCATGTCGGGCCATTCGCTTTGACTACTGTTGGAGATATTATGCTTGGTTCAAGAATGAATCAACCCATACAAAAATTTGGTCCTGAATATCCTTTCTTTTCTGTATATCCGATCTTCAGACGAACCAGTATTGTTCTGGGGAATTTAGAAGGTCCGTTTGCAAGGAAAGCTGAAAAACAAGGGCGAAATTATAACTACAAAGTTGATCCCAAAAATACAAGGATTCTTAGACGCGCAGGATTTAATGTGATGACCATGGCCAACAATCATTTATTGGACTGTGGCCGGCTTGGGGTTATAGAAACATTTTCAACCCTTAAAAAACATGGGATCAAGTTCATCGGTGCTGGAGAAAATGAAGACAGTTCGCACACTCCTGCAATTATGCAAGCAGGAAAATATAAAATAGGCTTATTAGGATATTATTGGAACTCCAGAACATCGGCTCGGGGCAATAAACCCGGAAGTGCCATGGATACATGGGAACATTTGGCCAACGATATCCGTAAATTACGCTCCTTGGTTGATAGGGTGGTTGTTACTGTGCATTGGGGTGTTCCTTACGAGCAATACCCATCAGAAGAAGACCAAAAGAAAGCCCATTTTTCAATTGATTGTGGTGCGGATATAATTATTGGGCACCACCCGCATATTATCCAACCTTTTGAAGTATATAAAAATCGTCCAATTTTTTACAGTATCGGAAATTTTGCTTTTGGCTCAGGTAACAGCAAAGCCGAATCAATAATCGTGGCAATTGATTTTCAGGATACGCTGACCGACCTTACAATTTTCCCGGTCTATATAAAAAATCGTGACTGTCGAATAAACTATCAGCCCCGTGTATTAACAGGCGACCCGGCCAGGAAAAGTATTAACAGACTAAAAAAAATATCAGGCTTGTCGGGGAAAAGTATTCTTATGAAAGAAAATACGGGAAAGATAATAATCCCAATTTAGCTCATCACTGCAACCCGAATTCAGATTATTGCTTTTACCCTTGAACACCAGGTCAATAGTTAAGTATCTGCCAGTTGGTTCGGTTTAAACATCGGTATTAGCTATAAACATACCGGTTCCGGAAATAAATAGAAAAGCTTACCCAACCATTTCCGGGGCTTCGAAGTCTTAGAGATATAAACAATTAAATATTCTTTGTGAAAACAAAAATGAGAGTCTTAACCATTGCGGCAGTTCCTCCTGGACTTGCCTTCACAGGCTGAATATGGGCAACGAGTACAAAATGAAACAAGAAAATATAAATAATAAGATTGGACTTTTTTTAATGGTTTTTGCTCTTCTAATTATTGGTTGTAGCAAAGATCCAATTCTTAATCCTGAAATCGGCACTTTTACGGATTCCCAGGATAATCATGTTTATCAATGGGTTCGCATCAGCGGACAAATTTGGATGGCGGAGAATCTGGCTTACCTGCCCTCAGTAAGTCCTTCATCAGCTAAATCAGAAACTTCCTACTATTTCTATGTCTATGGTTATGAAGGAACCAGCATAAGTGAGGCTAAAAACCTCACGAATTACAGCATTTATGGAGTTTTGTATAACTGGCCAGCGGCAATGAATGGGGCATTCAGCAGCACGATGAATCCCAGTGGTATTCAAGGAATCTGCCCATCGGGTTGGCATTTGCCGAGTGATGCAGAGTGGACTGCTTTAATTGCTTACCTAGGTAGGTCTGCTGGGAGTAAAATGAAAGAAACTGGAATTAACCATTGGACGAGCCCAAATTCCGGAGCCACTAATGCAAGCGGTTTTACGGCTTTACCGGGCGGCTACCGAGGCCTCAATAGGCGCTTTAATAATTTGGACGACATCGCCCTCTTCTGGGCGGCCTCCGAGTACGACGCATTGCGCGCCCGTTACTGTTCCCTGCGATACTACACTGAAAGCGTGCACCGGGACTTCAGCAACAAGAGTCGCGGGTTTTCCGTGCGCTGCGTTAAAGACTAAGTGTGCACAGAGGCTGATTCAGGGCGCAAAGGCACATTGCGCTAAACAACTGAATCAGTGAACTATAATCGAGATGGTGGAACTCAGTAAACCACTATAAAGCGTATCGAATGACAGGTATGTCTGCGGAGGTCGAGCGAACAGACTGGCTGAGCTACCCGACGGAGAACTTTACAGGGAGGAAAACAGAGATGAACCACCGACAGGGGCTAACAGGAGAATCTGTCAAACCACCCGGCGGTGCTTCTATCCAACGATAGAGGTGTTGAACGGACTGGGAAAAGGGATGCTGAAAGAAGCATTTCAGGTGTTTATACAAGAGCTGAACGAAAGTGAACTGTCCGATGAGGTGTCGAAATGACTTAGACAGTGTCAGAAACCGGGGCGCCTTAGTTCACCCCGGGACGAGTGCAGGGGTTACCTGAGAGAGAAATTGCCTGCGCGGGCACTCGGCATAAAGGCAGCAGGACTTGTATATGGGCTTGGTTATGGAACTGTGGAAGCCACCCGACGATGGAAATCGAAACGACGCAAACGGAAAACCGTGAGGTTAAAAGTAGAAAAGCGTAGGGTGGTGGCGGATGAAGCCGTAGTAGCTACGAAGTTCTTGTAATGAGAATGGAGCCAAGGGCTTCACCAGATGGGATTTAACAAGTACAACAACTTAACAAAAGGATGATTGGGGAGTTAAAGACGAGAACGCAACCGGTAAGTAAAGAACAGGTGTGGTCAGCGTGGAAGCATATAAGGAAAGGAGGCAAAGGCATGGGCATCGACCAGGTCAGCCTTCAGGAAATTGACGCCAACCCACGTAAATACCTGTATCCTTTGTGGAACAGA
>QYQM01000008.1 GCA_007280905.1 Porphyromonadaceae bacterium
GGTATCGATGTCGGGTTTCTCTTCCGGTACAAACTGTAATCCAAGATTGCGTTTAGCAGTATGATTATAAATACCATAGCACCGGATTTTCACAAACCGAGAGGGCAGGATATGCAGGGTGAAGCGGCGCAGGAACTCAACCCCGTCCAGGGTTACGGGCTTTTTAACAGCCCCGTCCCGATAATCTTTGGTCATGAAGGTCACCTTTCCGCCGGCAATGATTAAAATACGCTGGTTTGTTATGGCTACACGGTGTGTGTATTGTCCCAGGTATTTTACCACGTGATCTGCACTTGCCAGGGAAGGTTCGCAGTTTACTATCCAACGGGTGTGGAATGCCCGCTGCACCAGGTCGTTGAACAGCGACAGTTCATTTTGCTTCCTTAAGGCGCGCTTCAGGCTGTCGAGGAACCTGCCTTTAAAGGCCTCACTCAGTTGATGGACCGGATACAGATAGTTGCCCAAATGTCCGATCTTTTTCCATTGTCCATCGAGTGTAAATCCGGCAGCCGGAACAATGCAGTGGATGTGTGGGTGTAATGTAAGGTTTTGACCCCATGTGTGCAGTACTGCCACCATTCCTGTTTCTGCATGCAATTGGGTATAGGAGAACTGTGCAAGGGTTTCCCAGGCGGAAGCAAAGAGAAGGTTATACAGATCTGCGTGATGCAGAATGAAAAGACGGTTGAGTTTGTCGGGAACCGTAAAGACCACGTGGAAGTACGGTACCGGCAATAGATCCAGTTTGCGATTTTCGATCCAGGCTTCCCGCTGGGTATTCTGGCACTTGGGGCAATGACGGTTACGGCAACTATTATAGCTTATGCGAAGGTACCCGCATGCATCGCATTGATCAATATGTCCGCCCAAAGAGGAAGTACGGCAATGCTGTATGGCGCGCAATGTCCGCTGTATATAAGCATTGGGCGAATATTTTTCTACAAATCCATTCCCGAACCGATCGATTACCTGTGCCAGTTCATAGGCCGGTTTCAGGATTTCTGGTACAACCGGTCGAACGGGCTGAACAGGTTGCTGTGGTTGGGTTTAGCGACATGTAAATACACCAAGGTTGTTTCAATTCGTTCGTGACCGAGCAACTCCTTAATGGTGACGATATCCATGCCATACTCAAGCAAGTGGGTGGCATAACTGTGACGAAGCGTATGAAGTGTGATTCCTTTCTGCAGCTTACACTTCTTCACTGCTTCTCGCAAAGCCCACTGCATACCTCTTACGCTCAAAGGAGTGCCGGGTTCATTGCCGTTGAACAGATATTCGACCGGACGACAGGCATAGAAGTATTTCCGCAGGCCCTTCAGAATCAGGGGTGAGAGTGGTACATACCGGTCTTTGTTGTATTTGCTTTGTCGAATGTGGATCATCATCCTGCCGGAGTCAATGTCAGAGATCTTCAACCGGCTGGCTTCGCGGGCACGAAGACCGGCTGAATACATGAGTGATAAAAGAATACGGTGCTTTAAAAGCTCAGGAGCATTGAACAATGCCTTGCATTCTGCCTGATTCAACACGACAGGCAGTTTGCTGTCATGCTTGATTTTTGGGAGGTGAACCACCTTGTCATTCATTCCTAATAGCCGGTAGCAATACCGCAAACCATACACGGCAAACTTGAAATCACTCAGGGAAGGTGTTTTACTTTGTCGCGCCAAACTGGCGAGATACTTATTTAGCTCCTTTTCGCTGATATGCTGGGGAAGCTTGCCGAACTGAAGGCTCAGTTGCGCCAGTTTACGTGCATAATTGGACAGTGTACTGGAGGATTGTCCGGATAACCGCACCTTGTCATCCAGTTCCTCATACAGGTTCCGGAAGCCTCTTACCTGATGACAGGCTTGTTCAACAATCGTGAACGATTTTTTTCGTAACTTAGCTGGTGTTTCCATAATAAATAAAGTTTTGGTCAACTTCAATTTACGATGTAAACACGAAACAAGCTATCCCACCCCTCAAAAGGGGGTGGGATTTAGTGCAACATATGGTATAGTGCATGCGGGTTTCATCGGTTTTCGAAGGTTAGTAGCTCGTAAACAAAAGTCGGTGTAAACTGATAGGAAATCACCTCGTAATCCCGCACGACACCATACCATCAACCGTTGGCAACTATTTGAATTGAATGATTAGAAGGATTACTAATACCGGGATTCCCAAGACTTTATACAAGTATCGGGATTGGAACAACAAGAATCATCGTAGGCTGATTTCTCACCAGGAAATTTACTTTCCGAGACCTTCTGACTTCAATGATCCATTTGATGGAAACATTCCTGTTCGTTGGGACTTAATGACATATGGCCAGTGCTTAGAAAAAAATCTTGAAATCATAAATATCGTACACAAAGACAAAGATCAACGTCAAGTAAGAGAATATGCCAAAAAAATGACGGACGAGAAGACTTTGTGGCATCCAGACAAGTTAGCCAAAGAACGACCTGAACAATTAGAAAAATGGAATTCAATTATTGGTCTGTTCTCATTGTCTGCCATTCCGGACAACATTTTAATGTGGTCGCACTACTCTTCCAATCATACTGGATTTGTTGTTGGTTTTGATTCCGAATCTTTGTGCAACGATTATGATTTTGATTATTTGGAACCTGTAAATTATCAAATTGAATACCCGACAATCTCAGGATTAGAGGAAATAACTGATCAATTTCACAAGAAGTTTTTCTTCAAATCTCAACTATGGGAGTATGAACAAGAATGGAGAATTAGTAAGAATCATATTGAAAAAAGAGTTGTAAAACTTAAAAAGGAAACTATTAACGAAATTTTAATTGGTTGCAAATGTAACGATCAAGAAACACATAGAATTAAAAGACTAATCGAAAAATTCATGGGAACAGCAATTCCGATTTACAAGGCTATGAAGCTTGATGAAGAATTTGGATTGAGAATGGAGAGAATAAATTAAAACAGATGCCAACAAAACCTAAACTGCATTAAAACGCAGTTTAGCCAAGCCGTTCGGCGTAAATTTGAAAGGCACAATGAATAAGCAACTTGACCAGATGACGAATGAAGAATTGGGAATACTTTTCCCCATTATCATATCGGAATCGAATCCTGATTGGATAAGATTATTCCAGATTGAGAAAATTGAGATTGAAAAGATGTTGGGGAAAAACAATATTATCAGTGTTGAACACATCGGCAGTACTGCGATTCCAAAATTAAAAGCTAAACCAACGATCGACATATTACTTGAAGTACCAGATCCGATAGAAAAAAGTGACCTGATTGAAAGACTGACAAAATTGGAATACCAATATATTCCAAGACCTGAGAATCCAGCCCCTCATATGATGTTTGCAAAGGGATATACCATTGATGGATTCAAAGGACAAACCTATCACATTCATGTGCGATACAAAGGTGATTGGGATGAATTGTTCTTTCGTGATTATTTGATATCCAATCCCACCATTGCTCATGAGTATGGTGATCTTAAGACCGGATTAGCAAATGAATATAAAAATGACAGAGAAGGTTACACAGAAAAAAAGACTGATTTTATAAGGCGAATAACTGAAATCGCGAGGAATGAAAGAGTGAGATAAAATCTAAACCCAACATTTCAAACCACGGAAACGTTGTGGGTCATGTAACCAACCAAACGACAATATTTTAGCAGGATCATAGAGAATTTTCGTAAATTTGTATATGAAACAAGCTTTGCTGATTGCCTCCATATTGCCTCGCAACAATTAATCGCGCAGACTATTTGATAAGCCGGAATTTCAAACATGTTGTAAATGCCCAGAGAATTCGGGGATACAATGCTATCAATATTAAGAATGGCTACAAACAATTAGAGATTCGTTCACCAAGAGATTTTATGAACTTTGAAGACAACAGTTGAAAAAACGTTTGATGCAGTAAAATTCATGCGTGAACAGAGAGATAAATTGAGCGAAAAGCTGTCCAAAATGACAAAGAAAGAAATCGTTGAGTATTTCAAAAAAAGGAAACTGGAAAACTCAATAAAGCCCTGTGCAAAATAGGTTGATGAAACGATAAAATTCCTTAGGGGCTAAAAATGCTAAAAACTAAACGGTTAGAAAGATGCGAATGATTGTCAGGTTGGCATTGACCCTCCTCGCCATTGTTACGTTAGCATCCTCCTGCAACAACCCCCCCACCAAACAGCAACCGGAAAATAAGGTTCTCTCTGTTTTTCATGCCGGCAGCCTGTCGGTTCCCATGAAAAACCTGGCGGCTGCGTTTGAGAAGGAAAACCCCGGCGTAAAAGTTCACTTGGAAGCGGGCGGCAGCCTGGCCTGCGTGCGGAAGATAACCGAACTGAACCAGATCTGTGATGTATTGGCCCTGGCCGATTACAATCTGATCGATGAGTTGGTGATTCCCAGGTACGCTCAATGGAATATCTTATTCGCTACCAATGAGTTATGTTTGGCTTATACCGATAAATCAAAGAAGGCTGACCAGATAAATGACAACAATTGGTTTGAAATCCTGATGGATCCCGGAATTCGTTACGGCCGGAGCGATCCCAACGCCGATCCTTGCGGCTACCGGACCGTTTTGGCCGTGAAGCTGGCCGACCGGTATTATCAAAGTGGCAAAGAGTGGCAGAAACTGCTGGAAAAGGATACCCGATACATCCGGGGCAAGGAGACCGATCTGAACGCCCTCCTGGAGAGCCGGACGATCGATTATATGTTTAATTACCTGTCGGTTGCCGTGCAGCATGATTTTAAATACCTCCTGCTGCCCGATTCCATTAACCTGAGCGATCCGGCCCTCGATTCCTGGTATGCCACGGCACAGGTGGATGTCAGGGGAACCAGCCCGGGCACCACGGTCACTCAAAAAGGGGCATCCATTGTATATGGAATGACTATTCCGGTTAATGCTCCCAATCCAAAACTCGCAGAAAAATTTGTAAAGTTCATCACCGATCCGAAAAAGGGCAGGCTTATAATCGAAATATCAGGGCAAACTGCCATCGAGCCTAAATATTCCGCAAAGAGTAAAACCGACAGGAACCTGTTTTGAAAAGCTGATATTTGTCAATTTTTTCTCCGACCGGGCGATAAAATCGATTTCAGAGATAAGGTTGGTTCAGGGCAGTGGGCAGTGGACATCATTACAGAAGCTGTAGACGCTCCTGCTGAATGCCGCGGTCAGGGACGGGGTCCCCGCCTTCGCGGGGATGACACTTCTCCGAGGGATACTGCCAACTGCCTACTGCCTACTGCCAACTGAATTCTTACCTTTAACCCAAATTTCAGCAGTGAAGCGATCAGGATTATCGTTGATTTTTGCCGTACTGGGTGGCCTGGTGCTGTTGTTTATACTGGCACCGTTGGTGGGTATATTCCTTAAAACCACCCCTGTACAATTTTTTGAAACGGTGCAGGATAAAGGGGTCACCAGTAGTATCCTGCTAACCCTTCTGGTTTCACTGTGCACGACCGTCTTTTTTGCATTCGGAGCTATTCCGCTGGCTTACCTGCTTGCCCGGCGAAGTTTTAAAGGCAAGAACCTGGTTCAGTCGCTCATCGATTTACCGATCGTTATTCCTCATTCTGCTGCCGGTATTGCCTTGCTTGGACTGGTCTCGCGTGATTCATTGCTGGGAAAGGCTGCTTCGTCCATCGGAATTGATTTTGTAGGACATCCATTGGGAATCGGGTTGGCGATGGCCTTTGTCAGTTTGCCTTTCCTGATCCAATCAGCCCGTAATGGCTTCGAACAAGTACCAGTCAGGCTTGAAAAAGCCGCGATGAACCTGGGTGCTTCCGGTTGGAGAACTTTCCGGACAATCAGCCTACCATTAGCGAAAAGGAGCATTATTTCCGGACTGGTCATGATGTTTTCCCGCGGGTTGAGTGAGTTCGGTGCCGTGGTTATCATTGCCTATTATCCGATGGTTACACCAGTCCTGATCTGGGATCGTTTCAATGCCTTCGGATTGAAATATGCCCGGCCGGTGGCAGCGGTTTTTATTTTGGTCTGCCTGATTTTCTTTGTTGTTTTACGCATTTTGGCTAACAAAACGGCTGATGATCAGAATCGAAAACATATCTAAGCGATTCGAAAGCTTCGAACTCAGCAATGTCACTCTGGAAATTCCTGAGGGTGAATATGTTGTGTTGCTTGGGGATTCGGGTTCCGGAAAATCAGTGCTGCTGGAGATCATAGCCGGATTGATAAAACCCGATCAGGGAAGGATCTTTCTGAATGATCAGGACCTTACGGATGAGCCAATCAGAAGCCGGCCTTTTGGAATGGTTTTTCAGGACCTTGCACTATTTCCGCATTTATCTGTGCATGAAAACATTGCTTATCCGCTTAAGGCCAGGCATTTATCAAAATTGGATATGGATATAAAGATCAGGGAACTTGCTGAAAAGCTTGAAATCACCCATATACTGGACAGATATCCACCCAATTTGTCGGGTGGCGAAAAGCAAAGGGTGGCACTGGCCCGGACGCTCGCCAACGAACCTGCCTGCCTGCTGCTGGATGAACCGCTGGCTTCCGTTGATGCACACATCCGAAAAGAAATTAAATCGGTGCTGAGCAAGCTTCATCGCAATGGCCAGACTATCATTCATGTCACTCACGATTACCAGGAAGCATTGAGCCTCGCTTCCCGCATCGGAATTTTGGAAAATGGCAAGTTGGTCCAATACGGACCTGCACTTGAGGTGCTGAGGAATCCGGTTAGCCCTTTCATGGCTAGTTTTACCGGTATCCGGAATTTCATCCCGGTAACACTCGGGAAGGACCCGGTTGACGGGCACTTCAAAGCCTGGACCAAACAAAATATTCCGTTGATCTTTCAAACCGACAAGGACTACGGCAAGGGATACCTGATCATTCCCGAGAATGCCGTTTTTCTTTCCACTGAGCCGGTCACAACGAGTGCCGCAAACCAGCTGAAAGGCACTATAACCGATATCATTCCGGCACCACATGGCTTCGAAGTTGTTATTGATGTAGGCTTTTCGCTATATGCCCTGTTAACGGCCGACGGCATCGGGCGCCTGTCGATAAAAACCGGAGATTCGGTTTATGCGAGCTTTAAAGCAACCGCACTGAGGTTTATTAAGAAATAATCTCCATCCACCTCTCCCCCTTCCCCCTCTCCCGCGCTCGCTTCGCTCACGGGAGAGGGGGCGCTCTTGGGAAACTGCCAACGCAGGTTTACAACCATCATAACCATCATAACAATCACAACCGACAACCGATAACTGACAACTGTTTTGAGACGCAATTATGCGTCCCTACAGCACCTTTTAATAAAGCTTTCTCCCCACCGCCGCCTGAAAGCGATAGTTGCAGACCGACAGATCAATACGGGCTTTTATGAGTATAAGTTAGCTGTCGGATACCGAATTGCCGGCATCGAGTAAATCAAGGTTGGTTATAGCGCCTGCTTTAAAATTAATTTCAGCCAGAGAATAGGCTTTTTTTACCTGAGCCAATTGCATTTCAAATAATTGGATCTTGCGGAAGGCAGTCTTCAGATTGGTTTCGTTTTCCACGATTTCAGTCGTAACGGTCCGGCTGGTTTGCTCGAGATCGAGTTTAGCAGAACGGATCGTGGATTCAGCTTGCAGCAGACTGCTGGATGGTTATTGCAGCTTCGAGATCCATCAACTGGCGCTCTTTTTTTTCTTCACACGCAGAAATATTATCGGTATGCCGCCGATCAGTGTGGCAAAAGCGGCAAACATGAAATCATCGTCGACGCCCTGGATAAAAGCCTGTTTACCGAGGTTCGACACTATCAGTGCCTGTCCCTGTTTCAGGGCTGTTGAGGGAGAACTCCCGGCCTGATGTTGGATGCTATATCCTAATTGGGTAACCGTTGCCCGGTAAGCTGGCGAGGTAGCTTGAATTGCCTGGCCGTACATCTGTGTATGATAAGCTACACGGGTTGAAAGGAGCGTGGCAAGGATCGCAATCCCCAGACTGCCACCGAGTTGCCTGATCGTATTGGCTAATCCGGACGCCTGGGCCATTTTTTCACGCGGAATTTGGAGCAGAGAAATGGTGCTCAGCGGCGTAAACAGTATCCCCATTGCGAATCCTCTGATATAAAGGGATAGCATGATATAGGAATGCTCGGTCAGAAAGGGCGGCTGCAGGGTTCCTGCACCCAATCCCTGGATTATTCTTGAGAGGATCAGCGTATTCTCATCTACCGACATTCCGCATAAGAGCGACCCCAGGGTAAAAAGCAACAATCCCCAGAAATACATCCGTTTATAACCAAACCGGTCAGCCATCCAGCCGGATGTTGGCAACATCACGGCCATCGACAACATATAAGCCGTAATCACCCATTCGATCTTATCCAATCCAACCCCAAAAGAGGCCATAATCTTGGGAAGGCCCACATTCACTATCGTTGAATCCAGAACGGCCATAAAAGTTCCGAGCATCACATTGGCCAACAGGAACCACTTATAGCCGGTGTGTCGCGGATGAAAGGCGGAATCCCGCCCCCTGATCGCTGTACGGATAAGGTGCGAAGGCGAAAGTCTTCGTCTCATTTGCCTTCCTTAATGATTTTTACACTCACTGACATCCCCGACAGTAGGTTGTGGGTTGCCAGGTCGGTGTGATTCTCCGTGCCCTCTATCGAAATTTTCAAGGGTACGCGCTGCGTTATCTTGGTAAAATTCCCTGATGCATTGCTGGCCGGGATCAGTGAAAACTGTCCTGCCGTATTGGATCCGATTGAGATTACTTTGCCCGTGAATACTGTTCCCGGAAAAGCATCGAGGGTAAACCGGGCTGCCTGGCCTATATGAATCTGCGATACTTTCGTCTCCTCAATGTAAACGCTCACCCACAGGTTTCGCGAATCTGTAAGAGTTAAAATGGCCTGCCCCGGTTGGGTAATATCTCCCGGAAGCAGCCACCTTTTGCCTACCACTCCGTCGAAGGGGGCCACCAGACGGGTATTTTTCAGCTGGGTCTCCACAACACTAACCTGGGATTGTGCGTAATCAACGGTAGAAGAAGCGCTTGCGATCTGAGCTTGCGATACATTAAGCTGATAATTGGCAGCCTCAAGTTGGGCATCGACGGTCTCATACGCCTTTTTGATATGATCAAACTGCTCACGGGTGAACACTCCTCCATCGAATTGGGCTTTTGCCTGATCGAGATCCTCTTTGGCCCTTTCCAAGTTGACTTTCAGTACGTTAATACTAATTTTATCAAATTTATATTTTGCTTCGGCCTGGATCACATTAGCCTGAGCCTGGTTCTTAAGAGCCAGTGCCTGGTTATGTTGAGCAAGCAGATCAATGCTATCGAGCTCAGCAACCACCTGCCCCAGTTTTACCGGATCTCCCTCATTCACATACAAATTGGCGATCCGACCCAATATTTTGGAACTGACCGATACCATCTCCGTATCGACGTGTGCATCATCGGTGGACAGATACCGGGAGTACTCCTTGTACCAAAAACCTGCACCGACCAACACGGCGGCCACAACCAGAATCAATGGTATGTACCGGCCAAATCCTTTTTTCTTTTCATCTGATTTCATTGTCTCACACTATTTGTTGTTTTTATTTGCGGTATTTGAGACCCCTGATAAACAATTCGGTAAAGCTTTTGGCCTTTTGAACCAGGGAATCATATTCCTCTTCATCGATATACATCATCTCTTTTCGACTCAGAACACTCTGCCTCAGGCCTCTGAGAATATCCAGGTACATGCGTGATGTGGCTTCGACATTGTCGATGTAAAACTGGCCCTGTTCTATTCCTTTAGAAAGGATCATAGATATCAGATCAACTTCCTGCTCATTAAAACGCATCCGGATATCTTTGAAAACCGGCGTTAAACCTTTATAGGCATCAACCCTGAGCCGGCTTAAATTGAGTAAGAGCCTGAAATAGTGTAATCTGGCTTCACCGGGTTCGGATATCCCGGACAACCTATATCCCGGATCCCGGAATATCAGTCTCTGGTTGGTCCATACCATTTCGCGTTTTCTGAAATCGGATATGACGGTCCAGGATTTTAATGTCATATCCAATGACGCAGCTATTGTTAATGCCTGGAGTGATGCCCGGTCGGTTTCGAAGGCCGGTGATCTGAAAACGGATGATATCTGGCTGGTAAAATTGCAATCCGGGGAAAAAGGAGCGATCCTGGTCAAACGCATAGTGGCAGGCGATGACGGCGAGATCGAGTTCGCCATTTAAATCCGGAAATAGGGATCCCCGGAATGTTTTTTAATGTTTTTCTCCATTGGCCTGGCCTTTCTGCGTCTATACTTTTGAATTGAATACCTTCGTTTTATTCACATTAATATTTCATTATCTTTAGACAGCCCTTTGTCCTCCAGTATCTATGGCTTTAAATAAACCCGGCATAACGATATGTCGACCCAGCGACCGACCTCTTCTTTTTCGATTCTGATCATTTTCATGATCCTGATGATCATCGGAGCTGCTCTTATTCCACGATTACCTGTTCATTTGCAGCCTACCCGAACGATGAAGACATTGTCCGTCCGGTATACCTGGTCGGGCGCCTCGCCGCGGTTGATCGAGCAGGAAGTTACCGCACCGCTTGAGGGGCTATTGAACACCATCCGCGGTGTTACCAGGATATCGTCTTCCTCTGAAAATGAAAGGGGTTATATACGACTTGAGTTTGATAAGAATGCGGATATGGATGCCATGCGGTTTGAGGTGGCTTCCAAGGTTCGCGAGATTTTTCCAAGGCTGCCGGACCGGGTCAGCTATCCTGTAATTTCTTCTTATAGTTCCGTCGCCGAAGAAAAAACGCTCCTCACCTATACCCTTAATGCACCTGCAAGCCCCCGCCTGATTCAGGAATATGCCGAGAAAACGATCAAACCCAAACTTTCACATATAGAAGGTTTGTATGGAATCCGTGTTTTTGGAGCCATGCCGATGGAATGGGAACTCGAGTACGACGAGGAGAAACTTCAACAGATCGGCCTGTCGCGCAATGACATCACTTTGGCTCTTACAAGTTATTTCCGTAAAGAGGTCATCGGGATGGGATTCGATCAGGAGGGTGCACTGGGTGTGGAATCACCGAAAAGCGTTTCACTGCAAACCATAACCTCCAAGGATGGCTCCTGGCAGGATATTCCCGTAGCCACCGTTGAAGGCCGGTTAATGAGAATCAGTGATCTGTGTAAAATCCGGTATGTGGAGCAGGAGCCGGTAGGGTATTACCGGATTAACGGAAACAACACCATAAACCTCGTTTTTACGGCAGAAAAAGATGCCAATAGCCTTAAAGTGGCGGATGAGATTAAGAAGGAATTGGTTGCTTTATCTTCCTCATTTCCACATGGATATTTTATGCTGCTTAGTTCGGATTCGACAGAATTTATCCGTGATGAAATCCAGAAGGTCCTCCGAAGAACCCTGTTCTCTTTTGGTATTCTTTTGCTGTTTGTTCTGATCGTCAGCCGGCAGCTCCGTTATCTATTGATTATCTTTATCAGCCTGATATCCAATTTATTGGTAGCTGCAATCCTGTTCTATCTTTTCAAGGTCGAGATCAACCTCTATTCCATGGCGGGGATAACCGTCTCGCTCGGGATTATCATCGATAACACCATCATCATGGTGGACCATCTGAGGACCAAAGGCAACCGAAAGGTTTTCCTGGCTATACTGGCAGCAACTGCTACCACTATAGGAGCTCTGTCGGTTATCCGGTTTATGGGAGAGCAGTTGCGTTTGCAATTAAAGGATTTCTCGGCAGTTATGATCCTGAGCCTGACCGTTTCCATGGCGGTGGCACTGTTTTTGGTTCCCTCGCTGATGGAGCTTATCGGATTGAAAAAAGAGCAGGAACGCCGTCACACAAGGAGCCTCCGGTTTGCTGCAAAATTCGGCAGTGTATATCAGCCGGTTATCGGTTTTTCACAACGATTCCGATGGGCATTCATTGTAGTTGCAATTCTGATCTTTGGGCTTCCGGTGGGCAAGCTTCCAACGCGGATGGAGGGGGATAAATGGTATCATAAATTGTATCGGAGCACGCTGGCCAGCGAGACCTACGTCCAGAAAATCAAACCGATATCTGATAAGGTGCTTGGAGGAACACTGAGGCTGTTCAATACCAAAGTTTACTCCAGATACAAATATCGCGAACCCGAACGGACCGCCATCTCCATAACCGTTGCCCTCCCGCAAGGTGCCACGCTCCGGCAAATGAACGATCTGATGGTGGAAGTGGAGGGATATCTTACAGGTTATGAGCAAATTGATCAGTTTGTAACCAACATTTACACTCCCAGGTCGGCCTCCATGAATATCAATTTCAAACCCGAATTTGAAATGGGGGCTTTCCCGTATATTCTTTACAGCCAGTTGAATGATCTGGCGAATAAGCTGACAGCTCCCGACTGGGGGGTTTATGGGGTAGGGCAGTATTTTAATAATTCCCTCTCTGAACAGGTGGGCTCGCAGCAGATCGATCTTTTGGGATACAATTACGAGGAACTCATGAAATTTGCCGATTCAGTGAAGGCAAAGGCTGCCGAACATCCGCGTGCTTCCAAGTTCGATATAGTCAGTACCTTAAGCGATTCTTACTATTGGGGTCAGCGTGATCCGCTTTATGAATATGTCATCTCGATGGATCCACAGAAACTGAAGCTGAAAAAGATCTCACCGGTCCAGGTGTATTCTTATCTTAAGGGCTTTGGGATTAACCAGGCTTCGGATGCTCAACTATTTGTGAATGGGGCCTATGAGCCGGTGCGGATGAAATCAGTGCAGTCGGATGAATTTGATGTGTGGATGATGGGAAATACCCCGATAGCCAGCGGCGAATCGATGATCCGGCTGGATAATCTGGGCGATCGCAGCAAAGAGGGCATCAACAAGGCCATCTGCAAAGAGAACCAGCAATACCGGTTAACGGTGGCCTATGACTTTATCGGGGCATCAAAGCTTGCCGAGCTGCATCGCCAAAAAGTGATCGATGAGGTATCAGCCTCGTTGCCCATCGGTTATTCAATCAAAGAATCCAGTTACCGGTATTGGCAGCGGGAGGCTAACAGGCAGTTCCTGTTGATCCTGCTGGTTATTATCATTATGTATCTGATTTGTGCCATTCTGCTGGAATCACTGATTCAACCGCTGGCAGTGGTTGCCATGATCCCTATCTCTTTTGTCGGGCTGTTTTTGACGTTCTACGTGTTTAATCTGAGTTTCGACCAGGGTGGGTTTGCGGCCTTTATTTTGCTCAGCGGTATCGTGGTGAACGCGGCACTCTATATATTAAGTGATTATAACCACTATATGAAAGATGCAGCACGTAATCTGACTCCTGCACGCCTGTATATCAAAGCTTACCAGGGAAAGATAATACCCATCGCATTAACTGTATTAGCAACCGTCCTGGGTTTGGTTCCTTTCATTACCGAGGGTGACGATGAAGTATTCTGGTTTGCACTGGCCGCCGGAACCATGGGCGGACTGATCTTCTCCGTTTTGGCCATCATGATTTTCATGCCCGCATTTCTTCCTCTCAAACCTAAACATCGAAAGCATTTCCATCGAATAAACAGATAAACTATATCCATCATGAAAAACCTGATCTATTACCTTTTCGTGTTCTGCCTGGTTTACAGTCTGCCGGCCTGCAAAAAGAAGGTGGAGAACAAATTCGGAAACAAGCTTGGAGATATTGGCGCAAAAGCCAATCCAATCAAGGTGGAGGGCCAGCTCATTGAATATGGCGATTTTCCAATCGAACTGGTAAGCAACGGCAAACTGGAAGCTTTCCAGAAAGCATCGCTGAAATTCAGGAACAGCGAAAAAGTAGTTAAGATCAATTACCAGAATGGTGCCTGGGTAGAAAAAGGAAGCCTGATTGCCGAACTTGATAACCAGATGGAAAGCCTGGATCTTGAGCAGGCCAAACTCCGGATGGAGAAAGTGAAACTCGATCGATTGGATCTCATTGTCAGCCATCAGGTTGGGGCCAAACGGCCAGAGGATGTCAGTCCGGCATCTCTAAACACTTTTAATATCAAAGTTGGATTTAAGGAAACGGAATTAGCTTATCAGCAAGCACTTATCCGATATGAATACACCCGCCTGGTCGCTCCGGTTTCAGGCCGTATTGCCAGTCTGGAGTGCAAGGAACAGAACTTTCCGGCCGGCGACAAGCCTTTTTGTCTGATCATCAACGATAAGGAATTTGAGGTGGTTTTTCCGGTGATGGAAAATGAAATTGCGCGGCTGCGAGTAGGGCAGGAGGTTACCGTAAAACCCTTTGCCATGGACTCGGTCACCTATATCGGCCGTATTGCCCAGATCAATCCCCTGATCGATGAACACGGAAATGTGACGATCAAGGCACGGGTACCCAATACCAACGGCCACCTGGTGGAAGGCATGAATGTGAAAGCCCTGATCAGGGATAAGGTCCCCGGTGGCCTCATTGTTCCCAAGGAAGCTGTCGTACTCAGAAACAACCAGCAGGTGGTTTTCTCCCTGCTGAATGGCCGCTCCTACTGGAATTATGTGGAATCAGACCTCGAAAACTCATCCAGCTATACGATCCGGGTAGTAAAAGCCGGTATCCTGAAAGCCGGCGACACTATCATTACCAAAGGAAACCTTAACCTGGCCAACGATGCGGAGCTCGAATTTAAGTTCAATGCAAAATGACCTCCCCGGATTTTAAGTACCCACCCCAACCGACAACAATCACAACAATCACAACAATCACAACCGATAACCGACAACCAACAACAAAATGGTCAACTTCCTGATTCATCGTCCGATCGCCGTAATCATGGCCTTTCTGGCTATCCTGTTCCTCGGTGTTGTTACGGTTTTTAAATTGCCGGTTTCGCTGATGCCGGATATCGATATTCCGGAGATCACCGTACAAGCCACCTATCAGGGTATCCCGGCCAGGGAAATGGAAAATACCGTGACTACTAAAATACGCCTTCAGTTGATGCAGGTGGCTCATCTGGAGGGTATTGAAAGCGAAACGCGCGACGGATACGGCATTATCCGGATGAAATTCACTCATGGTACCGATATCAATTATGCCTACATCGAGTGCAATGAAAAGATCGATGATGCCATGAACAATTTGCCCCGTGGCTTCGATCGGCCCAGGGTAGTTAAGGCATCGGCAACGGATATCCCGGTTTTTAATCTCATGATCACGCAGAAAGCGGAGTGGGCAGATCCGGAAAAACTCGTGGAACTGAGCGAATTTGTACAATCTGTAATTCTCAAGAGGATAGAACAGCTGCCCGAAGTGGCTATGGTTGATATAACCGGTGCAATGGAACCGGAACTCGTTATTTCTCCCGATCCGGAAAAACTCAAAAGTATCGGAATCACCGATCAGGATATTCTGAACGCCCTCGAATCCAACAATACCAATATCGGAAACTTGATGGTGAGGGATGGCTATTACCAGTACCAGATCAAATTTGCCAATTACCTGAAGGATGCGAAAGATATTGGTAATCTGTATATTGGCAAGAACGACCGGCTTATGCAACTTAAAGATCTGGCTAAGGTTGAAGTCCGGCCACAGGAACGCCACGGGATTTTTATGAACCGCGAACGAACCGGGCTCTGTCTGGCCATTATCAAGCAATCAGATGCCCGCATGGAGAATCTGAAAAAAGAGATTGATAAGATGGTGACAATCTATCGAACAGATTACCCGCGCCTGGATTTTGAAATTGAAAAGGATCAGACTAAGATCCTAACCTATTCCATGGGGAACCTCAAACAAAGTCTGTGGTTTGGCGGACTGCTGGCTATGCTGGTGATGTTCCTGTTTTTGAAGGATTTCAGATCACCGCTGCTGATTGTCTTCTCGATTCCGGTATCGCTGGTGGTTTGTTTGCTGATGTTCTACCTGTGCGGGTTATCGATGAATATCATCTCTTTATCGGGACTCGTATTGGCGGTGGGGATGATGATCGATAATTCCATCATCGTTATCGACAACATCAATCAGTATATTGATCGTGGAGAAACGGTCCATAAGGCCTGTGTTCATGGGACGAATGAGGTGATCCGGCCTTTGATTTCTTCGGGTTTAACCACTTGTGCGGTTTTTGTTCCACTGATCTTCCTCAGCGGTATCTCCGGTGCTCTGTTTTATGATCAGGCAATTTCGGTGACTATCGGATTAACTGCCTCTTTCCTGGTTTCCATTACTTTGATTCCGACTCTTTTCCGATTGTTTTTCGTCCGTAAGCCCAAGGCTGCAGCCAACAATTTCCTGAGTAAGATCAATAAGATCGATTATGAACGAGCTTATGAGAGATCATTTAACCATGTTTTTAAATACCGGGGCATTTACCTCGTGGCCTTTATCCTGATGATTGCAGCTTCGTATCCTTTGTACAAAATGGTTGGAGTGAGTCAGTTACCGGAGATCGAACAAACTGAACTCATCGCCGTGCTCGACTGGAATGAACCCATCCATGTGGAAGAAAACGCCCGTCGAATTGAACAATTGGTGACTTCTATTCCGGATAGTCTGACTCAATATTCATCGCTCGTGGGTGAGCAGCAATTTATCCTGAACCGGGAAGCTGAACGTACGGCTTCGGAGTCAGAAATTTATATCAGGATGACCAGTAATGATTCGATTAATCGGGTTACTGCTCATATCCGCGAATTCCTAAACGCCAATTATCCGATTGCTACGGTCAGCTTTCATCCGCCGGAAAATATTTTTGAGGCCATTTTTTCTGAGGATATCCCTGAGCTACTTACGCGGATATCCAGCATGAAAGGTCAGGAGCAGCCTATGCTCCAGGAAGTCTGGGCGTTTACCGATTCCTTAGCCAGGACTGACAATCTTACCTTTGAACAGGTTCCTGTGCATGATCAGATTGTGATCGAGGTGGATCCTGAGCTGCTGCTTTTGTATAAGGTCAGTTTCACCAGTGTGACTGACCAGCTGGAGAAAGCTTTCAATCAGAAACGGATCGGGGTGTTGAAGACCTATCAGCGCTTTATCCCGATTTTATTGGCCGATGAGCGTCGACCGGTTGCAGGGATTATCCAGAATACCTTTGTCCGGAACAGCGAGGGCATTGAGTACCCTCTTTCGAGTTTGGTTAAGATCGGTCGGGAACAGCAATATAAAACGATAAGGGCCTCACGCAATGGGGAATATGTGCCATTGGTTGCCAAAGCTTCTGCCTTTTCGGTCCCTTCAATTATCGAAAAAATTAAAAACGGTGTCCGGAATTCTACAGTATTGCAGGCTGAATTTGATGGCACCTGGTTCCGGCAAAAGATCTTGATGAAAGAGTTGTTGGTGGTACTCCTGATCTCTGTTCTTCTGTTATTCTTCATACTTGCCGCACAATTTGAATCCTTTCTCCAGCCATTAATTGTGCTGGTTGAATTGCCGATCGATATAGCGGCGGCCCTGTTTATGCTCTGGATATTCGGCGAAACCCTCAACCTGATGTCGGCTATCGGGATCATCGTGATGAGCGGGATCATCATCAACGACTCTATACTCAAGATCGATACCATCAACCGAACCCGGGCAGAGGGGTATGCCGTGCTGGAAGCCATTCATATTGCGGGCCGGCGGCGACTGAAACCGATCATCATGACCAGTTTAACGACTGTTTTGGGTTTATTGCCGTTCCTCTTCTTCAAAGGCCTGGGTTCCGATCTGCAGAAACCACTGGCACTCACTATCATGGGCGGTATGACGATAGGCGCGCTGGTCAGTATTTATATTGTGCCGATTATCTATTGGGCTGCCTACAGGAAGGAAGACAAGCGACCGGCCGTCAATGAACAAATCGTGAAACGTGACGCGTGACGCGGAAGAGTTTCAAGTGACGAGTAACAACCGACAACCGACAACCGACAACCGATAACCAATAACAATCACAACAATCACAACAACCATCATCCACCCCTCCACTTCCCCCTCTCCCGCGCTCGCTCCGCTCACGGGAGAGGGGGCGCTCCGAGGATCACATCATTAAACCTGAATCTTTCACTTCAGAACTCAGAACTCTACATTCGAATCTATAAATTCTCACCTCTCTTAACCTCCTAAACAATGAACCCCAAAAATGCACTGAATTCCATCGTATTAACGTTGGTCTTGGTGTCTCTGGCATTTGCAGGATGCAAAACTGCACCAAACAACACCGCCGGCATTCACCAGTTGGATCTGGTATCGTTGAAGGATAACCCGGTTGACCTGGGCCTTTCGAAATTAGCGAAAGAGATTGAATACATTCCTTTGGAGACCAGGCCAGATGTACTTCTCGGGTCTGTAAAGTGTTGTTTGGGAAAGGAATGGATTTATATTCTCAGCAGGGACCAGCGGGTTTTACTCTTCAACCGGAGCGGGAAATTTGTCAGGACGATTGGTGCCCAAGGGAAAGGTCCGGGTGAATATATCGGGGCCCGGGAAATACAGATTTCTCCGGATGGGACCCTGATTTATTTATATTCAACCCCCACAAACAGCTGCTATGTTTATAAAGTAACAGGAGAGCAGTACTGTCATTTTGAACTGGCCTATACTGCCTGGCGATTTGCCCGCCTTTCATCAGGAAAACATCTGATGATCGCACCGTATGGGGATTTTACTTTTACCAATGAGGGAAAATTCCTCTATTATATCCAGGATAGTACCGGTGCCGTGATCAGGAAATATCCCTCGGAAAATATTATCCGGATGTTGGGGAATTTTTCGATCGGCCGGTTTTTTATTACTACGGTATCACTCCTCGCCTATGTGCCATTTTCCGATACGGTTTTTCAGGTTGATAAAGCAGGGGAAATGAGTCCAAAATATGCATTGAACTTCGGAAAATACCGGATCCCCAATGAAGCTCATAACGATATGGGTGTTCTCATGCAGAACCAGCATCAATATATTACAGACATTAACCTTATTGAAACCGAACCCTGGCTTTTCGTCAGTTGCTCTTTCCAAAACGAGGCCCGTGTTGGATTTTACGCCTATGACCATAGCCCTGTTCAGTCTGTTCAAAACACCAAAGGCCTCATCATCAATGACCTCGACGGTGGTCCGAATTTCTTTCCAGCCGGATCAGATGGGATTAAAGAAGTTTATTCTCTTTTGCAGCCCGTTGATCTCTTTCTCCAAAAGAAGAATGGTGAATTTGAGAACAAGAAATTCTCAAAGAATGATGCCCGTAAATCGTTTGTCAAATTCATGGACACTTTGAAAGAAGACGATAATCCGGTGGTTGTAGTGGTCACTTTAAAATAGCTGATTTACGATTTCTTTGCTCTCTTTACGCTCTTTTCGTTCTTAACGTCCTTAACCCCCTTAACCTCCTTAACTTCCTTAACCCACACCCACGCCCTCCTTCCCCCTCCTTCATAAGGAGGGGGTCAGGGGGAGGTACTTGGAAGGGGGGCAGGTTAATCTGCACACCTCGGATCATCTTCATTAAAGTTGCACCACGATTGCTTTAGCGTCGTCATCCGGCAACATTCAATCAGAGAAAAATTGGAACTGATTCCGATAACCCAACTGAAACCATTCGTATTGACACTGGGTCCGGTATTGAGTCTTAGTCCGTCGCTAATGAACACGTATGTCCGCTTTGTCTGTTCCTGCCAGCCCAAACCTTCACCATAGCCAATGAAGGTAGTATCCATTCCTGCACCATTTACCGGATCTTCTCCGTAAACAATTCCGGTTACCAATAGGCAGGTAATCAGAATGATAATTGTTAATTGCTTTTTTGTTTTCATTCGTAAATAAATTTTTAATGCTTGTTAAATTTTATTCGTACTCATGGAGCCCTCAATTATTCTCATGTCCTTTTGGGAACTTTAGTTCGTGAGGGGTTCATACTGTTTTAATATGATTTTGTTAACCATTCCTGTTTAATTTTTGCAAACCACAGAACCGGTCGGTCCTGGGTTAATGCCGACTCAACCAGTGAGTCCATTTCATGATAAAATTCCTGTGTTTTTGGATCTTCTTTTCGATTCGCCTGTGACTCCTTTATAGCCATCAGCAGGGACATATCATATATACCAATCAGCTCATCCTGATCACTTTTCGCTATGGGATATAGTAAAGGAACCTTTGCGACACTACTGGTTATCTGGGTTGAAAAGACACCTTTTCGTGTATTGAGGTCAGCCATGGCTAATTCCATATGGCTATCCAGGAAAACCCTGAAAAGCCGGATCGGACCAAAGGCAAGCAATTGATCTTTCCCGGAGACGTATTTTCCTTGAACAGCCTCTCCATACCTTGGTGAATTGTAACTGATACCGAATAAATCTTCAGGATATTTTAATTTACCCCAATCAAGGAATACATCAGGCGAAACCTCGCCCTTCTGATTGATTTTAAAGATGGTGTCGGATTGGCTGAGAAGCAGGGCTCCATTGCCAAACTCCTCCAGATTCCGTTGGTAAGCCACTGACCAATACATTGAGCTGTCGCCTAAAACCTTTGCCTGTCCCCTGGATTTCCCATCTTCGCCTAACAGGAAAATTCCTTCTTCAAGGCTATCGACACCGTCATTAGAACGAGAGGCATTATAACCGGCGATCATATCGTCACCAACCCTGACCATATCCCTCGCCGACCAACGAACTCCGAATTCACGGAGCATCTGACCATCAAAATTATACACCATAATTTTTGACGGCCAAAAGGATTGCAGCCAGAGTTCTTTTTCTGCCGGTTTTACCCACATGGCATCCAACTCCTGATATTCACCCGGTCCGCGGCCAACGCGCTGTATCCGGTATCTGAACTTACCCGTGGTATCGAAGCAAAAAACCGCTTCAAGCCTCTTGTCGAGCATGAACATGTTTTCACCGTTTACTATCATTTTGTCGATATCTGTGAAGGCTGATTCGGGGTGATTCTCCAGTTGAACATAATGTACCCGTTCGATGAATTGCCCAATATCGATTGCGTTAGCGGGCTCAAACGGAACCGTAATGACCGATTCAACTGCTGCCTTCTTTGGCTGACAACCGGCAAGAAGGATCAGGCAAACCGCCAGGCTAGTATATATTTTTGTTCTCATTATGTATAGATCAGTTAAAGTATCTCTGTTTAATCAGGTTGAGGTATTCTTTTGTCTGGACCTCCAGGGTAGGATAGGGTGTAAATGTCAGGTCTGCAAGATGTTCCGGACCCGTCATGAAAAAGTAGGGAATTTCCAGTGAATCCATGGGCAATTGCAAACTTTTATCCTGAATTTCCAGAAACTCAACACCGGTCAGAATTTTTTGCCTGTGATTCCATTGTTCCCGTGTAGGCCCTTGTACCGAGAAAAGAATCAAGAGGTTATCCCGATTAATCTCTGTGATCTCATTCTTTACCATAAATAACAATTGATCCACACAAGTGGAGCAATGCCGGTCGGACAATACGAGAACGAGCTTTTTCGACTGACCGATATAATTATTCAGATCGGTAGCGTCGCCTTTTGAGGGCTGTACCCATATTCCCTCAGGTATTTCCTTATTATTGGATTTCATGGTAAATTCCCAGCCTCTGTTCATCAGGTACAACTCCCGGTTTGCCTGGATAAACCGGTTGCGGTTGTCGTTCATCCTTTGACTGTATTCCTTGTTGTTTTGATCAAACCTCCAGATCCAGGCAAGGTTAATGATCAGGAGGATGAAGATCGATAGCAGCCAGAACCTTGCTTTCATGACTAGTTCGGACAGATTTTCAGATCCTTGCATCCGTCCATGGCGCGAAGGGTTTTCTTGCAGCACAGGTAATAGGAATAATCAGTCACCAATCGTGAAAAGGAAGCGCCAACCCAGCCAAAATACTCAAAATGTTCACCGGACTTCTGTCTTTCGACCTCGGGCGTATAACCAACCAGAACTCCGGTCGGGGCATTTTCCGGGTCTATAATATTTCCCGGATTACCGTCCTCTGTTGCCAGGGCGCTAATCCCGATCAGATTACCCATCAGGATTGTAACAATGGCCAGCATAAATCCCAACCGTTTCCACTTAAATGTTTTCATTGTGTTTTTGTTTTTAATTTGATTACACAGTATATAGATGGCAAAGAGGGAATTCAATGGAAAAAATAGACCCTGTTTTTTTCATGGAGCGGAAAAAAGTAAAAAAGATAACTTTGGTGCCTAATTCATTTGTCATGATTACTTTCGAGGAAGCTCTAAAAATATCTTTAAATCAGGCAGTTACATTCGGGATCGAATCAGTATCCTTTGAAGAAGCCACAGGAAGGGTTCTGGCCGAAAGCATTAAATCGGACATGGATATCCCTCCTTTTAATAAAAGCGCAATGGATGGATATGCCTGCCGCCGGCAAGATCTTGCTCATTCAATGCAGGTTATTGAGGTTATTCGGGCTGGCATTCCGCCGGTAAAATCAATCAGCGAAGGAACATGCTCCCAGATCATGACCGGTGCAATTATTCCTGATGGAGCTGATACCGTTGTTAAGGTTGAGGACTGCACCGGAGGAGAGGCTGATGCGCCGATTCGGAATAAAATCCGGTTTGTTGGTGAAAAAACCGGTGCCAATATATGTTACCGCGGTGAAGATATGAAGGCAGGTGAAGTGGTTCTCGAGGCAGGAACCCTGCTGGATTCACGTCACGTGCCGATCCTGGCTACCGTAGGAAGTGTTTTTATTAAGGTGTACCGGTTGCCCTCAGTAGGGGTGCTGTCTACCGGCACTGAACTCGTTGAGCCGGGCGAAACCCCGGGATTGTCGAAGATCCGCAATACCAATGCCTATCAGATGATTGCCCAATTGGGGAAAATGGGCATCGATTGCGATTATTACGGTATCGCAGCCGATGATGAGGATATTACCCGCAGCATGATCTCGGAGGCATTGGAAAATAATGATATACTGATCCTTAGTGGCGGTATCTCGATGGGTGAATTCGATTTTGTACCCGCTGTTCTGCAAAGTCTGGGTATTTATGTTGCCTACAAGCAGGTTGCTATTCAGCCAGGTAAACCTACCCTCTTCGGCACCGGTCAGAATAAGTTTGTTTTTGGATTGCCCGGTAACCCGATCTCTTCCTATTTTATACTTGAGCTCCTTGTTAAGCCATTTATATATAAATGCATGGCCTACGACTGGAATCCCCCGGTTCTCCGATTGAGGGCAGGAGAGCGGATGACCCGGAAAAAAAGTAACCGCCTGGCCTGGATGCCAGTCAGGATCGATCAGGAAGGATTAGTTTATCAGATCGAATACCACGGTTCAGCACATATTTTTTCACTCAGGGATGCAGATGGAATCATTCCGGTGCCAATCGGAAAAGCAATCATTGAAGAAGGGGAATTTGTGGATGTTCGACCGCTTTGATAGAAATATAAATTACTTAAGAATATCGGTCACCGACCGGTGTAATTTCCGCTGCACCTATTGCATGCCCATGGAAGGCGTACCTTCTATGCATCATGAGGATATCCTGCGTTACGATGAGATTATTGAGGTGGTAAATGTTGCTTTGGATTTCGGAATCAACAAGGTTCGCATCACAGGAGGTGAACCCCTCGTTCGGAAAGGTGTTGTCAGTTTGGTCGAAATGATTGCTGCCATTCCTGAAATCCGCGATCTATCCATGACCACCAATGGGGTTCTTCTGGAAAGATATGCCCGCGAGCTGAAAAATGCCGGGTTGCGGCGGGTGAATATCAGTCTGGATACAATGGACCCGGTTCGTTATCACGATATTACCAGGCTGGGAGATATCAGCCAGGTTATATCTGGTATAGAAGCAGCTATGTCGGCAGGATTAGAGCCCGTCAAACTTAATTGCGTTATACATGATTCACCCGATGAACCCGATGCCCAAATGGTCGGGGAATTTGGCAAAAGAAAGGGGTTGGAAGTCAGGTATATTCATGAAATGGATCTGGACAGCGGCTATTTCCGCAGGGTGATCGGTGGCGACGGAGGGAACTGCCCGATCTGCAACCGGCTGCGGCTAACCAGTAACGGGTTGGTCAAACCCTGCCTGTTCAGCAATTCAGGCTATTCCGTACGGGAACTTGGCCCGCGCAATGCCATCGAACGTGCTTTTCAGAATAAGCCTGAATGCGGCAGTGTCAATACGACGGGGGAATTCTATAACTTAGGAGGATGATAATTTAAGGCACAAGGCACAAGGCTCAAGATGTAAATGAAAAGCATAAAATACGAAGACTTCACTAACCCCAGACTTCAGTCTGGGGGAGACCTCCACAATGGCGATAAGGCGAATGAGCTATCCCATCTCGATTCTTCCGGCCGGGCGCGCATGGTTGACGTGAGCTTAAAGCCCGATCAGCTGAGGGTCGCAAAAGCAGAAGGCCGGATCATCCTTAATCCGGATACTATCCGGTTGATCCGCGAGAATCTGATGAAAAAGGGCGATGTGCTTGCCGTTGCCGAGATTGCTGGAATTCAGGCCGCTAAAAGCACCTCCTCTTTGATTCCATTGTGCCATAACATCAACCTGACTACCGTAAAAGTATTGACCGACTTCACTGATACCGGTGTAACCATCAGCAGTGAAGTGCATTGCATCGGTCAAACCGGTGTTGAGATGGAGGCCCTTACTGCCGTCAGCGTGGCTTTGCTTACCATTTACGATATGTGCAAGGCAGTCGATAAGAAAATGAGAATCGAAGGAATTCAATTAATCGAAAAAACCAAACATGATCTTACCCGATAAAATCAGGTTTGCCGTAATCACCCTCAGCGACCGGGCCAGTCGCGGTGAATACGAAGATCTCAGCGGCCCGGCAATCACCGCCATGATCCGGGAATTCTTCGCGGAAAAATCAATCAATGCTGAGATTGAAAATGTCATTATTCCCGATGATCCGAAGCGCTTAAGCGGCTTGCTGTTAAATTACCGTGCCAAAGGTACTGAGGTTGTTTTTACCACCGGCGGAACCGGCCTGGGCCCGAGGGATTTTACTCCTGACGTGGTAAAGCCATTGCTGGATAAAGAAATACCCGGAGTCATGGAAATGATCCGGGTAAAATATGGTATGATAAAGCCTGTCGCCCTCGTTTCAAGGTCGATCGCCGGTGTGTCCGGTAAAACGCTGGTCTATTGCCTTCCCGGCAGCCTTAAGGCAGTTGGTGAATACTGCCATGAGATCCTGCCTACCATCATGCATTCGATCAAAATGGTCCTCGGTATCGATGATCACAATTGCTGATGAGGTTACCTGTCAATAACCAGCCGTGTTGCCTTGGTCTGTCCGCCTGAAACTACCTCAATAAACCAGATTCCGGGCGTAAGAAAATCCGGTTCAATGACTTCCCTCAGCACCGCCCGTTCGGAAAAGGTTTTATAGATAAAATCCTGCCCCAGAAGATTGATCATCCTGATTTCGCCGGATTGAGGCTTTGAAAAAGTGGCCTCCAGGATGAATCGTCCCTGCGATGGATTCGGAAAAATATCTAACCTGATACCTTGCTCCCATTCTTCCAAACCGGATGACAACGGATTGGCCTTACCCGGACTTCCCTTGTCACCTGCCCCAAAAGCTATTCTGGCCGGAAACCAATGTTCGGGTTGATCGTTACCGCTGAAAGACTGATAATCAGGATGCAATTCCATCGAGGCACCCGATACTACCGGCCAGCCGGAACCATAAGAAACCTGGTCAATCAGCGTCTCATCGGCCGCAGTGATGATCACCTGGTCTGATGTATTGCTCAGGGTGAAGTTTTGATAGATATAATTTACCACCACTCCGCCATTGGTTAAAATATCTCCATTCTTGGCCAGTACCCAGTAACTTTTTGCCGGCATGACCAACTGGTCCGTGGAGGTTATCACATGCTGATTGGAACCTGCATCTTTCAGCGTCAGTCCATTTAACAGCACATCATGGTTTGTGGCGTTCCAGATCTCAAACCACTCCCCGTTTGCATCACTCACAGCTTCAGGGTTTACCATGATTTCAGTAATCAGGATCTCACCCTGCCGGGGTGCCGTCTGGCCGCTTAGGTTGATCCAATAACCTGCCAGAATAACCGTTAGTAAAACGATGTAATTGTTTTTCATTTGAATTAATGATTTAAGGTTTACTCCAGATATAGATGCAGGATGCGTATCGGAATGGAAAAAATGACATAGTTAATTTTTAGCCCCGTTTTATATCTTTATACTTGCCGTGTCAAAAAACAGCAAATCATGATAGATACCTTATTAAATCACAGATCGATACGTAAGTATAAAGCTGTTATCGTCGAGCCCTCGAAACTTGAAATCATTCTTGAAGCTGCAACACGGGCTTCCAATACAGGTAACATGCAGGCTTATAGTATCGTGGTGACCCGGGACGCCGGCATCCGGAAAAAATTGTGGGAGGCTCATTTTAAACAGGATATGGTTCTCGAAGCACCGGTTCACCTGACTTTCTGCGCCGATTTTAACCGGTTCAGCAAATGGTGCGAACAGCGAAAGGCCGATCCGGGTTATAATAATTACTTGTCCTTTCTCACTGGAGCTATCGATGCCTTGCTTGCTGCACAGAATGCCGCCCTGGCTGCTGAATCACTCGGACTCGGCATCTGCTATCTCGGAACTGCAACCTGGATGGCCGCCAGAATGATCGAAATTCTTGATCTGCCCAAACTCGTTGTTCCGGTGACCGCCATGGTAATCGGTTATCCGGATGAGACACCGCTGCTCACAGACCGCCTGCCGGTTATAGGGGTGGTGCATCAGGAAAAATACCAGGATTATTTACCAATCGATATCGATCGGATCCATGCTGAAAAAGAATCACTGGAATCAACTATTGAATTGCTCAAAGTTAACGGGAAGGAGACGCTGGCACAGATATTTACCGATAACAGGTATAAGAAGAGCGATAATCGTTTCTTTTCCAGGGCATTTATGGATATTCTTGATAAACAGGGTTTTATGTGCAATGATGATTAAAATTCTTTGGTGAAACACTATAGGTTGATCGGTTTAATTTGGCTTCTGCTTGCCCTTGCATCAGGAAGTTACGGCCAGAACACGATTAAACTGGACATCAGAATTCCGGACTCTGCCGGGGAATCAGGTGCGGCAATGTTTAAGAAGCTTCGAATCACCAATCCCATCCGCATTAAATTTTCCGATCTGAATCTAAAAATCGAACAAATAATCGGGTACTATGAAAATTCAGGCTACCCGTTTGTCCAGGTTAGGATGGACTCAGTTAATCCTGTGCAAACCGGGATTTTCGGCATTTTATTGATCCATCCTGGAGAGTTGGTTACCATTGATACCCTAATGAATCGAACCGGGTTCCGCATCTCGCCTCGGGTTTTTTACCGGCTGATGAATATCCGGCCCGGTGACCGGTACAGGGAATCGGCTGTAAATGAAGCATCCCGGCGGTTGGGGTTGATTCCTTACCTGAGTCAGACGCGGCCGCTGGAGGTCGGGTTTCATCCGGGGAAAGCTTCGGTTTACGTTTACCCGGGGAAAGCCGGTGCCAATAGGTTTGATGGATGGATCGGGCTTTCGCCGGATCTTCGGGCCGGCGGGAAATTAGCCTTCTCGGGTGCACTGACTCTCAATCTGAATAATGTTCTGGGGCAGGGAGAAAACTGGCAGTTCGACTGGCACCGGAACCAGGACGGCTCTCAAAAACTTAACCTGGCGGCCCATGTTCCCTATCTGGCCGGACTTCCTTTCGGGTTGCAGGGAAAGTTCGAATTATACCGTCAGGATACGAGTTACCTCAATTTGGGCTGGGATGTTGGGATTCCTTATCATTTTAACCCAAACCATCTCTTAAATCTCTTCATCAGACATAAGGAAAGCAGTATTCTGGTATCGTTAACAGATGGTAAAAGTTCAATCAGACAGCCATTTACAAGCTTGCTTTCAGGTCTTACCTGGGAATTTAACCAACTCGATAATCGCATCAATCCGTATCGTGGTCTTGAATTCAGACTCGAGGCCTCAACCGGCCGGAAAAGTATACCCGATAGCATATCGATGCAGCAATCGGAGTTCACCGCCAATATCTCCTGGTTCCAACCCCTCGCAAAAAGTCTTACTTGTGCCCTTGTCCTTCAGTCCGGTTACCGGAAATCCCCTGAAACCTATGAAAACGAGCAATATAGATTAGGCGGACTCGGCCTGCTTCGCGGATTTGATGAAGATGTTTTTCATACAGATGCGTTTGCTGTAACCTCTGTGGAGTTAAGGTACCTCCTCGATCGGACTTCCCATCTGATCGTTCTCACGGATGTTGGCTTTCTGAGAATCATAGAAAACAATATCCCGATATTTAAAATTCCGGTCGGAGTAGGTCTGGGCGGCCAGATCCGCACCGCCGGCGGGATATTCCGGATCATTTTTGCTCTGGGTAAGGATGGTGGTCAACCGTTTAATCTTAAGAATGCTAAAATCCATCTGGGTTACGTCGGAGTCTTTTAAAATTGCTGTAATTTTGCAAACCCTTTTTAAGAATTGAAAATATGCAAACTAAAGCTAATCCAAAGAAACCAATTGTGCTCATAACCGGTGCAACTTCGGGTATCGGGCGTGCTTCGGCGATACACCTGGCGAAGGATGGTTATCGACTTATTCTGACTGGCCGCCGGGCCGTCACCCTCAAAAAACTGACCGTCTACCTCGAATCAAAATATAAAGCCGATTGTTACGCCATACCGGTGGACGTTCGCGATTATTCCACCCTGAAGAATTCTTTTGATAAACTTCCGGAAGAATGGAAGTCAATCGGAATTCTCATCAATAATGCCGGACTGGCAGCCGGATTGGATCCGGTACAGGAAGGTTCGTTAAACGACTGGAATCAAATGATCGATACCAATATTAAAGGAATCCTTCATATGACCAGGCTGATCGCTCCCGGAATGATTGCCCGTAAAAAAGGCCATATAATAAATATCGGGTCTGTTGCCGGGAAAGAGGTCTATCCAAAGGGTGCTGTCTACTGCGCAACCAAACATGCCGTTGAAGCATTAACCCTCGGCATGCGTCAGGATTTTGTTCCTTATGGGGTAAAAGTATCATCCGTTTGTCCGGGAGCGGTGGAAACCGAATTCTCACTGGTACGGTTCAAAGGAGATCAGGAAAGGGCCGACAAAGTTTATGACGGTTTTGTGCCGCTGCAGCCTGAGGATATTGCGGATGTAATTCACTTCATTATTACCCGGCCGGCTCATGTAAATATTCAGGATGTTCTGATTATGCCCACCGCCCAGGCTTCTGCAACCATTATCCACCGGCAGGTATGAAAACAAATGAGAGCCGGGAAAATTCGGAAATGTTTGATCAGATTGCCGGTTCGTATGATTTTCTTAATCATATGCTCTCGCTGAATTTTGATAAAGGATGGCGGAGAAAGGCCATCAGTACTTTCGCCACCATGAAACCCCGGAGAATTCTTGATGTCGCAACCGGTACTGCCGATATGGCCATCGGTGCAGTCCGGCTCAACCCGGATCAAATTACCGGTGTGGATGTTTCAACAGGAATGCTTGAAATCGGCCGGAAAAAGATCCTCGATCATGGTTTGGCTGACCGGATCACTCTGATTGAAGCCGCATGCGAAGCCCTGCCTTTTGAGGAATACTCTTTCGATGCCGCCATGGTCGCATTCGGAGTCAGGAACTTCAAGGATCCGGAACTGGGTTTGCGTGAGATTTACAGAGTCTTGAGCCCGGGCGGAAAACTGGCCATTCTTGAATTCTCGCTGCCACGTCAGAAATGGCTGCGTAACGGATACCGGTTCTATTTTCACCGTCTGGTACCGGCCATCGGCCGATGGTTCTCACGCGATCTCTCGGCATACCGTTACCTGCCTGATTCCGTGGAAGCCTTTCCAAAAGGCGAAGCTTTTGTTGCCATGTTAAATCGTGCAGGATTCACTTCCTCAGCCTACAAGCCGCTATCTTCCGGTATCTGCGGATTGTACACCGGAATTAAAAAAAACAATTGAAATACTATTTGTAGCTGTTTCATAGTTATTTTACCGAATGAAACAAATCTGCATGTCTGCACCAAAAGGAATAATTCTTGTAATTCTGTTGTCCTTCAGCCTTCCGGTTCTGCCGCAAAAATCGATACCAAAAAATATGATTATGGCAGATACACAAACATTTCATTTCGGTTATTCGGTGGGAATCAATACCACAGGTTTTACCATTATTCCAAAGGATGGGTACCATCTTGATCTTGTTCAGAACCCCGGGATCAATATTAACCTGATTACAGATTATCGTTTAGGTAAATTTTTGGATATCAGATTTTTACCTGGTATTCAATTTGCTCAGAGAGATCTTACCGTGACCAATAAACTAACTGCTGAAACAAAAAAATGGCCGATCGAAAGTGTATTCGTTGATTTGCCCATTTTGTTTAAGTACCGGTCGGCGCGCGTAAATAACTATGCCCCCTATCTTATTGCCGGAATTAGCCCACGGTTTGATTTAACACGCGCTGAAATAGTGGGTTGGAAACCAGCGACACCCATGCTGAAATCATTCGATTTTTACCCCGAGCTGGGCGTTGGGGTCGACTTTTACCTCTCCATGGCAAAAGTTGCCGTGGAACTGAAATTCGCTGTCGGGATGCTTGACATCTTCCTTGAACCAGCGGATCCCCTGTTCAATCTATATGTTTCCGGTATTGATAAGATCTATTCAAGAATGGTTATCCTCGCTTTCCATGTTGAACAGTCGCGATGAATCGAAAAACAGTCCAGGATGCGGAAAGTCGAGATAACCCTCAACCCTGAGGACGCAACTGTCCCCAAACAAATCAGGAAAAAAGCCTGTCTGGAAGCCGGAATCTCTCCTAATGTGGTTACTGATTTCAGAATCCTGAAACGATCAGTCGATGCCCGCCGAAGGCCGATAATCGTGAGAATGCTGGTCGGACTGGCTGTTAATGAACCATTAACCGCTGTTGCTCAAATATATAATTGGAAAAATGTAACTGCAGCCACTCCTGTTGTTGTTGTCGGGGCCGGCCCTGCCGGTCTTTTTGCTTCACTGCACCTGCTGGAGCTAGGCTATAAACCTATTGTCGTGGAGAGGGGAAAAAGTATTTCCGATCGGAAAAGCGACATCGCAATCCTGAACCGCAATCAGGGATTAAACCGGGATTCAAATTATTGTTTTGGCGAGGGTGGGGCCGGAACATTTTCTGACGGTAAACTGTATACCCGATCCAAAAAAAGAGGAGACGTAAGGCGGATATTGGAAATCCTGCATCTTCATGGCGCTGATGAATCCATACTTTATGACAGCCATCCTCATATCGGAACCGACCGTTTGCCTGCAATAATTACTGCAATACGCGAAACATTAATTAACCATGGGGCTGAGTTCCATTTCGAATCCCGTGTGGAAGACCTTATTATTCAAAACGGGAAGGCTAATGGGGTATTAACTGCTCAGGGTGACAAGTATTCCGGTGATGGCGTGATCCTCGCCACGGGTCATTCAGCCCTGGATATATACCGCTTGGTTGATCGCCGGCATTTACCGCTGCAACTCAAAGGATTTGCCATGGGTGTCAGAATTGAGCACCCCCAGCACCTGATTGACCAGATACAGTACCATTCGAAGGATGGACGAGGCAAATACCTGCCGGCAGCAGAGTACACCCTGGTAAAGAATGTGAGCGGACGCGGAGTTTATTCATTTTGCATGTGTCCGGGCGGTATTATTGTTCCATCCGCCACTTCAGATTTTGAAACCGTTGTCAACGGCATGTCCAATTCATTGCGGAATTCACCCTTCGCCAACAGCGGCCTGGTGGTTGAAATCAGGCCTGAAGACCTTGCTGCTTATAGTGAACATGGCGCATTTGCCGGACTTGCCTTCCAGGAAGAGCTTGAGAAATCAGCTTACCGTTATGGCGGCCAGGGTCAGATAGCACCGGCTCAAAGGTTGACTGATTTTATCGAGGGGAGAAGCTCTTCATCTCTTCCTGACCATTCTTATAATCCTGGTCTGGTGTGTTCTCCGATGCATGAGTGGCTTCCGGAAAGTATCCGTTTCAGACTCCGGGATGGCTTACGCTTTTTTGGCCGGCAAATGAAAGGATTCATGACCCACGAGGCCATAATGGTTGGGGTTGAGTCGCGTACTTCTTCTCCGATCAGGATTGTCCGTGATCCCGACAAGGGATTTCATCCTGACCTGCCGGGTCTGTTCCCTGCCGGTGAAGGAGCAGGATATGCGGGAGGCATTGTTTCATCAGCTATGGATGGAGAGTACGCCGCAGATTCTGTTCACCGTTTCCTCTCCGCCTGAATTCGCTGCACACAATCGCAGCTGCAATCGAAACATTCAGCGACTCGGGCCTGAACTTCCCTTCCGAGAAATCCGGAATCAGTAAATTTTCAGTTGTGAGTTCCGTCAAATCGGTGCTCAATCCTCTGGATTCGTTGCCTAAAAGGATCAATCCATTGGATGTAAGCTTAGCCGTATACAGATTCTGGCCATCCAGATGTGTACCGTAAACGGGACAATCCAGTGGAAGTGATTTAATAAACTTATACAAATCCGTGGTCAATAACTTCAACCGGAATATTGATCCCATACTCGACTGAACAACCTTTGGGGAAAAAAAATCAGCTGAATCTACGGATGCAATTATTCCGTCCAGACCAAACCAGTCGGCGAGCCGGACTATGGTCCCTACATTACCAGGATCCTGAACCTGGTTTAGCCCAATTAACAAATCGCTGTTAAAATCGAAAACGGGTGCCGTAGTTTCATAGCGGCTAATAACTGCAAGTACCTGATTGGGAGCCTTTTGTAAACTTATCCTTTCGAGTTCACGATCTGATACGGGAATCACTTCAGCTTCCGGATTTCTTATGCCGGATAAGTTGGAATCCAGCCAGCTCTCGACTCCGCAAATTGTTCTTACCTGAAAGGAACCATCTGGAGGCAACTCAATGGCCTCACGAACGAGCTTGTCTCCTTCAGCAATAAAGCACCCGGATTCATCACGAACTTTTTTTTGCTCCAGCGACCGGATAAATTGAATCTGCGCTTTAGTAATCATTTGGCCTATGGTTGATTCGCAATTTACATTAAATTTATAATTTCGGAATCTGACACCAAAAAGGATAGATGATCCGGCGCTGCAACAAAAAATATTTTATCAGAAATGGTCACACCATAATTCTGATCCTGCTTATCTTATTGGGATGCAATCCAGTACGATATGTTCCGGAGAATCAGTACCTGCTGAAATCAAATAAAATTCAAACCAAAGGCGGGAATGCCCCTGATCGCGACCTGGAAGATTATTTCCGGCAACAACCCAATAAAAAGATTTTCGGTTTTTGGCGATTTCATTTGGACGTATATAATCTCTCGAATCCTGCTAAAAAAAAGGGTTTTAGCAACTGGTTGAGGAAAATCGGAGAGGAACCGGTCATATATAATCAGGCTGCAACCAATGAAACCCTGAATCAGTTGAAACGTTATCTTAAAAATATTGGCTATTACAATGCTAAGGTTGATGATACCGTTTCCTTTTCCCATAAAAGAGCCAGCGTTGTTTACCGGATTGATTTTGGTCCGCCTTATGTGGTTGACCAGGTCAGGTTAACAAGTCCTGAAATGGTAACCGACACTGCGATCGGTAACCTGATTCGTCTGGATTCAACTTCCTCCTTACTGAAACCCGCGATGCGATATGATCTTGAAGTATTACGGCTGGAGAGAATGCGGTTATCGAATTACCTTAGAGATAATGGCTATTATGGTTTTTCCAGGGAATATGTTTATTTTCAGGCAGATACAATGAAGGGTAATCACAAGGTCGATGTCTGGATGGGGATTAAAAACCCGAAAGATGCTATTAATGATGTCACCCTGCTGAATTTTCATCCCCTTTACCGCATCGGTAATATCAGCATTATGACTGATTTTAATACATCGGATTATCTCCGCGATACATTGAGTTATCTGTCTGCTTCTGATACCATTATTTATCAGGGCACCAGTTTCCTTTATAAGAACCGATTAAGGATGAAACCGAGCCTTCTTTATTCTTCTGTGGCATTTAAATCAGGAAGCCTCTTCAGCCAAAGCCTGGTGGATAAAACGATCGAGGCATTCAGTTCACTCCGCAATTTCAAGCAGATCAAGATCAACTTTACCCCAACCGGCAATCCAACCGACTCGGTACAGAAACTCGACTGCCAGGTTTTATTAAGTCCTATGATCAGGCAATCGTATGATGTTTCGCTTGAAGGTACCTACTCCTCTGGAAATATCGGAGTGGCAGGAAACCTGATTTATAAAAACCGCAATCTCCTTCGGGGAGCCGAGAGCTTTGAGTTGAAATTCAAGGGAGCCGTGGAATTTCTGGCAAATTCGGTGTCAGATTTTAACCGGATGGTTGAATTCGGTGTGGATGCGCGACTGGAGGTACCCCGTTCGTGGATTCCTTTTACAACCCGGAAAGGTTCAGCCTTTGGCAAACCTCACTCCTCGTTAAACCTGAGTTATAACTATCAGCAACGTCCCGACTTTACCAGAACCATTGTTAATGCTGCTTTTGGTTACAACTGGAAATTGGCGTTGTCGCGGCATCAGATCAATATCTTCGAGTTCAACTACGTGAACGTTACTAATATGTCTGATAGATTCTACCAGATTATTAAAGGCACTTATTTTGAAAATAGCTTTCGCTCGCATATGGTTCCGGCTTTGAACTATACTTATACATTGTCCAATCAGGAGGTTAATAAACAGTCAAGTTTCTTTTATGTCAGGTTACGACCTGAAATTGCGGGTAATGTGTTTTACGGATACAACCGCTTGACGGGCCACGTAAAACCTGAAAATGGTTATGAATTATTCAAAACCCCTTTCTCGCAATATGCTGAAGTTGATGTCGATTTAAGGTACCATAGGGTGATCAATTCATCGAACAAAATGGCATTCCGGTTTTTTGCCGGTGCCGGATATCCATACGGAAACAGCGATGCCATGCCTTTTGAAAAGAAATATTTCTCCGGGGGGTCGTCAGGAATCCGTGCCTGGCAAGTCCGTTCACTCGGGCCGGGTACCTATGTTATCCCGGAAGATCAAAAGGGATTGTACCCTAACCAGCTGGGCGATATTAAACTGGAGGCAAGTGCTGAATATCGTTTCGATCTTTTCTCGATAATAAAAGGTGCGATCTTTGTCGATGCCGGGAATATCTGGGCTATGAACTCGTCGGATGACCGGCCGGGTTCCGTTTTCAAAGCATCTGGTTTTTATAGGGAAATTGCCGTTGGAACCGGTTTCGGTATTCGTGCTGATTTTTCCTATTTTGTTGGCCGGCTTGATCTTGGAATAAAACTCCGCGATCCCGGCACTCCGGATGGCCCGAGATGGATCCCAGGTTACAGGAAATACCAGATCAGCGATTTCGTGCTTAACTTCGGAATCGGTTATCCTTTTTAGACGGATATAAGCCATCTTGCCTTATATTTGCGGATTCATTAAAATCACTGGTCATGAAAATTCTTGATATAGTAAAACCCGGTGTAGTTACCGGAAAAGATGTTCAAAAGATCTTTAGTATCGCCAAAGATAATAGTTTTGCCATTCCTGCTGTTAACGTGGTTGGCACCAACTCGGTTAATGCTGTTCTTGAAGCTGCACGTGCTGCCAGAGGACCTGTAATGATACAATTCTCAAATGGAGGTGCCTCATTCTGGGCCGGCAAGGGATTGTCGAATGATAAACAGGAAGCTGCGATTCTCGGGGGTATCTCCGGGGCTCGCCATATTCATACCGTTGCGGAAGCTTACGGTATTCCGGTCATCCTTCACACCGACCATGCCGCAAAAAAACTGCTTCCCTGGATCGACGGTCTGCTGGATCAGGGTGAGAAACATTTCCAGCGTCACGGGAAACCTCTGTATAGCTCGCATATGCTTGATCTATCTGAAGAAACGCTGGCCGAAAATATTGAAATTTGCAAACAATACCTCGGTCGCATGAGTAAAATGGGCATGACCCTCGAAATTGAACTTGGGGTAACAGGCGGTGAGGAAGACGGTGTTGATAATACCGGATTAGATAATTCCCTATTATACACACAGCCTGAACATGTAGCCTTTGCTTATGCCGAGCTTTTAAAAATCAGCGACCAGTTTACCATCGCCGCATCATTTGGAAACGTTCATGGTGTATACAAACCAGGTAATGTAAAATTGCATCCGGTAATTCTAAAGAATTCGCAGGACTATATTGAAAAGAACCTGAAGACCGGATCCAAACCGGTTAATTTCGTTTTCCACGGCGGATCAGGATCGACACAGCAAGAAATCCGCGAGGCTATTTCTTATGGAGTCATCAAAATGAATATTGATACCGATACCCAATGGGCCTATTGGATTGGTGTCAGGGACTACTATGAAAAGAATAAGGGGTATCTGCAGACTCAGATTGGCAACCCTGAAGGGGCAGATAAACCCAATAAGAAAAAATATGATCCGCGTGTAGTGCTCCGTGAAGGGGAAAAAACACTTATTGCCAGGGTGCAAAAAGCTTTTGAAGATCTGAACTGCCTCGATCGGTTGTAATTTTTACATTATATCCCTGAAATAATAGGCGTAACATTTCCATTTTGGCAGACGAACTGCATCTAATACCGGTAAAAGGAGGTATATATGACCAAATTTTACCGGTATCTTTTTACCAGGTCGGAATTGAGGGGAGTCCTGATTTTAAGTTTCGGAGTTATCCTGATCCGGGTTCTTGCCTTTTCGATCAGTCCGATGGTAAGTGATTCCTCTGGTGATACATTAGCATTTGCCATGGCGGATTCAACCGGGCAGGCCCGCAAGAAGCCGAAAATAATTGAGATTAATTCGGCCGATAGCCTTGCCCTGCTTGATCTGCCTGGGATCGGACCGGTTTTTGCCAAACGGATTATCAAGTACCGTCAAATGCTTGGTGGTTTCGCGTATCCCGAACAACTGAAAGAAGTATATGGTATGGATTCGGCCCGGTTGTCCGGTTTTATTAAACAGATCAGGATTGATACTTCAGGGATTCGCAGGATTGATATAAACAAGGCAACATTTAAAGAACTACTGGCTCATCCCTATCTGGAATATGAACAGGTTAAGGCGATTGCGAGATTTCGCGACAAGAAAGGATTGCTTGGATCGCCAGGTGAACTATGGGCAGCAGGTATTTTGGCTGACTCACTGTGGAGTTGTTTGTCCCATTACCTGATTGTTGTGACAGATTCTGCTTTAAAAGAAAATAAGATTTTGGTTAAATGAAGATTTTTGTTTTCCTTTGCAGTCCAAATTTCGGTTAACTGAACGCATTAAAAGAATTAACGTATGATCATTATTCCGGTAAAAGAAGGTGAGAACATTGAAAGGGCCCTCAAAAAATTTAAACGTAAATTTGAAAAAACCGGCGTGGTAAAAGAATTAAGAGCACGTCAGGCTTTCACTAAACCTTCGATCAAACGGCGTCAGGAGTTGCTCCGTGCTGCCTATGTGCAGGGACTGCAGCAAGCGGAAGAGAACGAATAAACTTATCCGCCTTTATGCGGTCCGCAACAATCTTTACAAATTATTGTTATATTTATGTAAAGATTCCGGATCATGATGGATGCTGTTGATTTGTTCCTCAGGTTTCTTCACACTGAAAAACGATATTCCCCGTATACTTTGCAATCATATAAAACTGATTTGTTGCAGTTTAGCCGTTTCATAGGGGAATGCGGTTCAAGCGATTCAATTACTTTATGCACTACCAGGCAAATCCGGAGTTGGGTAATCTCGATGCTCGACGATGGTATGGCCGCAAGGTCGGTTAACCGGAAAACAACTACTCTCCGAAGATTTTATCGTTTTTGCCAACAGGAAGGCCTGGTTGTCAATAATCCCGCAGATTTCTTACCGTCAGTCAAAGCCCCTAAACCCTTACCTGTTTTCATGGAAGAAAGCCAGATGGATTCAGTACTCGATAGAGCAACTGTTCCTGTAGAGTTCCCGGAGATCAGGGATTTGCTGATTCTGGATTTATTATATGGAACAGGGATTCGGCTTAGTGAACTGACGGGATTGAAGGATAAGGATATTGACTCCAGTCGTTGTCAGATAAAGGTTTTGGGTAAAAGACAGAAGGAAAGGATTATTCCCGTAACCCCGGAGCTGGTCGGGCTGATCAACGATTATCAAACGGTTCGGAATCGTACATTTAACGTTATCGGGGGTGGAATGCTTATTCTGACTGATAAAGGGCGTCCGGTTTATGCCAAATTGGTATACCGGGTTGTCAACCAGGCTTTAGGGATGGTTACCAGTGCAGGAAGGAGAAGCCCTCATGTATTGCGGCATACATACGCAACCCATCTCCTGAACAGGGGTGCTGAATTGAATGCTATAAAGGAACTTTTAGGACATGCAAGCCTGAGTGCTACTCAGGTTTATACGCATACGGGTTTTGAAAAACTGAAACAAGTTTACCAAAAGGCTCATCCAAGAGCCTGATCACTAAAATTTTAGGAGGAATTATTTATGACCATCAAAATTCAATCCGTGCATTTCGATGCTGACCAGAAACTTCTGGATTTTATCGAAGAAAAAGTCACCAAACTTAGTGTGTTTGAAGACTCAATTCTGGGAGCAGAGGTAATCCTTCGTTTGGACAAGAATCAAAATTCCGAAAATAAACTCAGCGAGATCCGACTCATCATTTCAGGATCCGATTTGTTTGCCAAGAAACAATGTAAATCCTTTGAGGAAGCTATTGATCAGACTATTGAAGCTCTGAAACGTCAGTTATTCAGACAAAAAGGTAAAAAAACCAGCAGGTAGAAAAAAATTCTTGAAAAGTTTTGATGTCTGATTTCTATGTACTACATTTGCAGACCCAAAACTGGCAATGGGAGAGTTCTTTTATTTTTTGCTTTTTTAGACTGAATTTGCCAATGTAGCTCAGTTGGCCAGAGCAGCTGATTTGTAATCAGCTGGTCGGGGGTTCGAATCCCTCCATTGGCTCGAATTTAGTCCGAATTTAGTATTACGATAAGGGGAGATACCAAAGTGGCCAACTGGGGCAGACTGTAAATCTGTTGGCTGACGCCTTCGGAGGTTCGAATCCTCCTCTCCCCACCAGTGCGGCGGGAATAGCTCAGCGGTAGAGCATTAGCCTTCCAAGCTAAGGGTCGCGGGTTCGAATCTCGTTTCCCGCTCGGAAATTAGCCGACGTAGCTCAGCTGGTAGAGCGCGTCCTTGGTAAGGACGAGGTCACGGGTTCAATTCCCGTCGTTGGCTCAAATGTATAAGATGAAATCATTATTTAGTTAAATAAACGGAACAAAAAAAGTAGCCATGGCTAAGGAAAAATTTGAAAGGACTAAACCTCACGTCAATATCGGTACTATCGGCCACGTTGACCACGGTAAAACTACTTTAACTTCTGCCATTACGATGGCCCTGAACAAGAAGGGGCTTGCAGATGTTAAGAGTTTTGATTCAATTGATAACGCTCCTGAGGAGAAGGAGAGGGGTATTACAATTAATACTGCCCACGTTGAGTATCAGACGGCAACTCGCCACTATGCTCACGTAGACTGTCCGGGCCATGCTGACTATGTGAAAAACATGGTTACTGGTGCTGCCCAAATGGACGGTGCAATTCTGGTGGTAGCAGGTACCGATGGTCCTATGCCACAGACTCGTGAACATATCTTGCTGGCTCGTCAGGTTAACGTTCCAAGAATTGTTGTATTCATCAATAAGTGCGACAGCGTTGATGACCCTGAACTGTTGGAACTGGTAGAAATGGAAATCCGCGAACTTCTTACATTCTATAAGTTTGACGGTGAAAATACCCCGGTAATCTTCGGATCTGCTCTCGGAGCTATGCATGAGGAACCTCAATGGGTTAAGAAAGTATATGATCTGATGGACGCTGTTGATACCTGGATTGAAATACCTCCGCGGGCAATTGAAAAACCATTCCTGATGCCGGTTGAAGACGTTTTTTCGATCACCGGACGTGGAACAGTTGCAACCGGTAGGATTGAAACCGGTATCGTTAACACAGGTGATGAAATCCAGATTGTCGGCCTCGGTGAAGGACGGAAAGCAATTGTAACCGGTGTTGAAATGTTCCGCAAGATTCTTGATCGCGGTGAAGCTGGGGATAACGTGGGTTTACTGCTTCGCGGTGTTGATAAAGAAGAAGTTCGTCGTGGACAGGTTATTGCAAAACCAGGTTCGATTACTCCTCATACAAAAGTAAAAGCTGAGGTTTATATCCTGAAAAAAGAAGAAGGTGGTCGCCATACTCCTTTCCATAACAAATATCGTCCGCAGTTCTATATCAGGACTCTCGATGTTACCGGTGAGATTCTTCTTCCCGAAGGAACTGAGATGGTTATGCCTGGTGACAACCTGACGATTACCATTCAGCTGATTACTCCGGTAGCTATCGACCGTGGTCTTCGCTTCGCAATCCGCGAAGGAGGCCGTACAGTTGGTGCCGGCCAGGTGGTTGAAATTATTGAATAGTAGATATTTTTTGAAGGGTGATGCGGTGAATAACCGGATCACCCTTATCATACGGATGTAGCTCAATTGGTAGAGCAGCGGTCTCCAAAACCGCAGGTTGGGAGTTCGAGTCTCTCCATCCGTGCCTAGTGCTTAAGCAATGAAAGTCAAGACCTATTTTAAAGAATCGTACGACGAGTTAGTTCATAAGGTTTCATGGCCGACATGGCCGGAATTGCAAAATTCCGCTATTGTTGTCCTGGTTGCTTCCCTGATTATTGCCCTCATTGTATTGATTATGGATTTTTCGTTCAGAAACGTGATGCATGCCATTTACAACATGTTTTTTTAACCTGAGCGAACAATGAGTCAGAACGAAAAAAAGTGGTATGTCCTGAGAGCGATTGGCGGTAAGGAGAAAAAGGTTAAAGAGTATATCGAAAGCGAAATAGCTCACCATAACCTGCAGGATTACATTACCCAGGTTCTGATCCCCACTGAAAAGATCTATCAGATCCGAAATGGTAAAAAAGTGTCCAAAGAGAGAAATTATCTCCCCGGATACGTTTTGATCGAAGCGGTTCTGGTGGGTGAAGTACCCCACATTTTGAAAAACGTACCCAATGTTATCGGTTTTTTGGGTGAAGAACGTGGAGGAGTAGCTGTCCCGATGAGACAGTCGGAAGTCAACCGGATTTTAGGAAAGGTTGATGAATTGTCAGAAACCGATGAGGAACTGAATGTTCCTTTCTTCGTTGGTGAAGCTGTTAAAGTGGTTGACGGACCGTTTAATAGTTTTTCCGGCGTTATTGAAGAAGTGAACAATGAAAAGAAAAAGCTGAAAGTTATCGTCAAAATTTTTGGACGAAAAACACCTTTGGAACTCAGTTTTATGCAGGTCGAAAAGGAATAGGGATTTCAACTGGTTCTTGCTTCCAAAGGATCGGCTGAAAAAAATGCTTTCCCCTGTTTTGATCCTCCGCAGGAAGTTACTGCTGCGGAACCTGTATGAGCGTTTATAATAAATTTTGAAATCGTATGGCAAAAGAAGTTACGGGAATCATCAAATTGCAGATCCGGGGCGGGGCAGCAAACCCCTCACCACCTGTCGGACCGGCGTTGGGTTCTAAAGGAGTCAATATCATGGACTTCTGCAAGCAATTCAATGCCCGTACTCAGGACAAAGCCGGAAAAATTATTCCCGTGGTGATAAAGGTTTTTAGCGATAAATCATTTGAATTTATAACAAAAACCCCGCCTGCAGCTGTTCAATTGATCGAAGTCTCCAAAATTAAAAAGGGATCTTCGGAACCAAATCGTGTAAAAGTTGGTTCAGTAACTTGGGAACAGGTTCGTCAGATCGCTGAAGATAAAATGGAGGACTTAAATGCCTTCACTGTTGAATCAGCAATGCAAATGATCGCAGGTACAGCACGGAGCATGGGAATAACAATTAAAGGTGATGCAGCCTTATAATTAAGGAGTTATCATGGCTAAACTGACCAAGAACAGAAAACTCGTCCTCGGAAAAATCGAGGCCGAAAAATTGTATACCCTGACGGAAGCATCAGACCTGTTAAAACAGGTTTCTACCGCTAAGTTCAACGCTTCAGTGGATATTGATGTACGTCTCGGGGTTGATCCCAGGAAGGCCAATCAAATGGTCCGCGGTGTAGTCACCCTGCCGCATGGCACCGGTAAAGTAATTCGGGTTCTGGCACTTGTCACCCCCGATAAAGAAACCGAAGCTAAAGAGGCAGGAGCAGATTTTGTTGGTCTTGACGACTATGTCGAAAAGATCAAAGGAGGCTGGACTGACGTCGATGTGATCATTACCATGCCTTCCTGCATGGCAAAAATCGGACCCCTCGGCCGAATTCTCGGTCCGCGCGGATTGATGCCGAACCCTAAAACCGGAACTGTTACCATGGAAGTAGGAAAAGCTATTACCGATGTAAAAAAAGGTAAGATCGACTTTCGCGTTGATAAATTCGGTATTGTTCATGCGGGTGTCGGGAAAGTTTCTTTTGAACCGGAAATGATTGCGGATAATGCCCGCGAACTTCTTTCCACTATCCTCAAACTGAAACCATCCGCCGCTAAAGGTACTTACGTTAAAAGTATTTATATGTCAAGTACCATGAGCCCTGGAATTCCGATTGACCCTAGGTCAATTGACGCTTAATACCCTAAAATGAGAATTTTCAAATCATGAAACGGGAAGACAAAAACGTCATAGTTGATCAGCTCACCGTAGTAATTAATCAGGCAAAACATTTCTATATTGCCGATATCAGTGGACTGAACGCAAGTGAAACAATTGCTTTAAGGAGAGTCTGTTTTAAAGAAGATGTGAAGTTGCTTGTGGTGAAAAACACCCTCCTTCAAAAAGCATTGGAACGAGCCGATGGGCATTATGAGGAATTATACCCGGTACTTAACGGACCTACGTCCATTATGATTACTGATACCGGGAATAAGCCGGCTAAAATGATCAAAAGCTTCCGCAAGAAGCATTTAAAGCCGGAACTCAAAGGTGCCTATGTTGAAGAATGTGTCTATGTTGGAGACAACCTCATTGACAAATTAATTGCCGTTAAGAGCCGTCAGGAACTACTTGCTGACTTGATTGCACAACTGCAATCACCGATGAACAATGTAATGTCATCGCTCCAATCCGGTAAACATATATTGGCAGGTCTTGTTAAGACTCTGTCTGATAAAGAAGTATAATGTATTGTTGAACCCATTTGTAAAATCATAGTAAAATGGCTGATTTAAAAAAGCTCGCTGAAGAACTGGTTAACCTAACCGTTAAGGACGTCAACGAATTAGCTGGTATCCTTAAAAATGAATATGGCATTGAACCTGCTGCTGCTGCAGTTGCTTATGCCGGACCGGCTGCCTCGGAAGAAGGTCCGGTAGTTATGGAAAAAACAGAATTTGATGTCATTCTGAAAGCCCCGGGTGGTGCAAAACTGGCAGTTGTAAAACTGATTAAGGAACTCACCGGCCTCGGTCTGAAAGAATCAAAAGAATTAGTTGATGCTGCTCCGAAAGCAGTTAAAGAAAAAGTAACAAAGGAAGAAGCAGAAGCTTTGAAATCACAACTTGTTGAAGCAGGAGCCGAAGTTGAAATTAAGTAAATACGACTCTTCCATACTCGATTCTCAAGGTTTAGAATCCCGGCAATCGGGGTTCTAAGCCTTTTTGCTGTTGTTTCCAATACCCGCTTTAATTAATTCTTCTTTGGTCGATGGCACAAACAAGCACACAGCGAATCAATTTTGGTTCCACAAAAAGTCAGCTAAAATACCCTGATTTTCTGGAGGTTCAGGTAAAATCATTTACCGAATTTTTCCAACTGGAAACTACTCCAGAGCAAAGAAAAAATGAAGGCCTTTATAAGGTCTTTCAGGAAAATTTTCCAATTACCGATACGAGGAATAATTTCGTCCTGGAATTTCTGGGTTACTATATCGACCCTCCGCGATATACAATTGAGGAGTGCATCGAGCGCGGCCTTACCTATAGCGTACCGCTAAAGGCCAAGCTTAAACTTTATTGCACCGACCCGGAACATGAGGATTTCGATATGGTTATCCAGGATGTTTACCTGGGGACTGTACCATACATGACCCGAAGGGGAACTTTTGTCATTAACGGTGCCGAACGTGTGGTGGTATCACAGTTGCACCGTTCTCCGGGAGTTTTCTTCGGACAAAGTACGCATGCGAACGGCAGTAAACTCTATTCTGCCAGAGTAATCCCGTTCAGAGGCTCATGGATCGAATTCGCTACTGACATTAATAATGTTATGTATGCGTACATTGATCGTAAAAAGAAATTGCCGGTTACAACCCTTCTTAGGGCAATTGGCTTCGAGGGTGATCGCGATATTCTGGAAATATTTGACCTGGCCGATGAAATCAAAGTTTCAAAAGCCGCCCTCAAAAAGGTTATCGGCAGAAAATTAGCCGCACGTGTGCTGAAATCGTGGATAGAAGATTTTGTGGATGAAGATACCGGTGAGGTTGTATCCATCGAACGTAATGAAATTATTGTAGACAGGGAAACCGTTCTTGATAATGATCATGTTGACGCAATCGTTGAATCAGGTGCCAAATCCATCCTGCTTCATAAGGAAGATACCAACCTTTCAGATTTTGCAATAATCTATAATACTTTGCAAAAAGATCCCTGCAACTCTGAAAAGGAAGCCGTTATTCATATTTACCGCCAACTCAGGAATGCTGACCCACCGGATGACGCTACCGCAAGGGATGTTATCGATAAATTGTTCTTCTCGGATAAACGGTATGATCTTGGTGACGTAGGCCGCTACCGGATCAATAAGAAACTCGGGCTTGATATCGGAATGGATGTAAAGATCCTGACCAAACAAGATATTATCAGTATCATTAAATACCTGATTCAGCTGATCAATTCAAAGGCTGATGTCGATGATATTGACCATCTCAGTAATCGCCGTGTTCGTACGGTTGGGGAACAGTTATACGCTCAGTTTGGCGTTGGTCTTGCACGAATGTCAAGAACAATCAGGGAAAGGATGAACGTCAGGGACAATGAGGTTTTTACCCCGATTGACCTGATCAATTCCAAAACCCTGTCCTCCGTGATTAATTCCTTCTTCGGAACAAATGCCCTCTCTCAATTTATGGATCAGACCAATCCTTTGGCCGAGATGACCCATAAAAGACGTATGTCAGCATTAGGACCGGGAGGTTTGTCGAGAGAACGTGCCGGTTTTGAGGTTCGTGACGTTCATTATACGCATTACGGCCGCTTGTGTCCGATCGAAACCCCGGAAGGTCCGAACATTGGACTAATCTCCTCTCTGTGTGTATATGCAAAGGTTAACGAGCTCGGATTTATCGAAACTCCTTATCGAAAGGTGAATTCCGGAGTTGTTGATTTTAGCAGTGATGGTCTTATTTATCTGACAGCCGAAGAAGAGGAAGGACAAATGATAGCTCAGGCCAATGCCCGTTTGAATGATGATGGCAAATTCATCGATAATCGTATCAAATCAAGATTTGAAGGCGATTTTCCGATTACCGCACCGGAAGATATTCATCTGATGGACGTGGCTCCTAACCAGATTGCCTCAATTGCTGCTTCACTGATTCCCTTCCTGGAACATGACGATGCCAACCGCGCTCTTATGGGATCCAACATGATGAGGCAGGCTGTTCCACTCGTTAATCCGGAGACACCAATCGTTGGAACCGGAATTGAAGGGGATGTAATTCAGGACAGCCGTATTCATTTTACTGCTGAAGAAGATGGTATAGTGGAATATGCTGACGCTGAGCGCATCGTGGTTACATACGATCGTGATGAATATCAGAAGTTTGTGAGATTTGACAATGAGGTTAAAACTTATATTCTTCCAAAATTCAATAAAACCAATCAGAATACTACCATCAACCTGAAACCGGTCGTACGTAAAGGAGATCGCCTGGTCAAAGATCAGATTTTAACCGAAGGTTATTCAACAAAAGGTGGTGAGCTGGCTCTCGGACGAAATCTTAAAGTTGCTTTCATGCCCTGGAAAGGGTATAACTTTGAAGATGCTATCGTGATTTCTGAAAGGGTAGTTCGTGAAGATCTATTCAGTTCAGTGCACATCGATGAGTATCTTTTGGAAGTACGTGATACCAAGAGGGGTTTGGAAGAACTGACCGCTGATATACCAAACGTTAGCGAAGAAGCTACCCGTAACCTCGATGAAAATGGATTGATCCGGGTGGGCGCTGAAGTCAGGCCGGGCGATATTCTGATCGGAAAAATCACCCCAAAAGGTGAATCCGATCCATCACCGGAAGAAAAACTGCTCCGTGCAATTTTCGGTGACAAGGCCGGTGACGTTAAGGATGCAAGCTTGAAAGCAGGCCCATCGCTTAATGGTATCGTGATAGATAAAAAACTCTTTTCTAAGAGTATGAAGGACCGGAAGATCCGCGCTGCTGAAAAGACCCTGATTGATAAATTCGAACAGGAATTCAAACGGCAGGCGGATGACCTTTCCAATATCCTGGTTGAAAAACTGTTTACCCTCATCAATGGAAAAGCTTCGCAGGGAGTGAAAAATTACCTGAATGAGGATATTGTTCCCAAGGGAACCAAGTTTTCGCTAAGAATTCTTCAGGGTATTGATTTTCTCCAGGTTAATCCCAATAAGTGGACAACGGACAAGGATAAGAATGATACGATCAGGGAACTACTTCAAAACTACCTGATTAAATATAAGGAAATTGAAGGGGATTACCGGAGGAAGAAGTACAATGTTACCATCGGGGATGAACTTCCTGCCGGTATTGTACAACTCGCCAAGGTATCTATTGCCAAAAAACGTAAGCTTACGGTTGGAGACAAAATGGCAGGACGCCACGGTAATAAGGGTATTGTAGCCAAGATCGTAAGACAGGAGGACATGCCGTTCCTGGAAGACGGATCTCCGGTAGATATCGTCCTGAACCCGCTTGGCGTACCTTCCCGTATGAATCTTGGACAAATCTATGAAACGGTTTTAGGTTGGGCAGGGAAAGAACTGGGATTAAAATTCGCCAGTCCGATTTTTGATGGCGCTACGCTCGACGAAATCTCTGCATATACTCATAAGGCAGGCATACCTAAGTTCGGCCGTACCTATTTATATGATGGTGGCTCGGGTGATCGTTTTGATCAACCGGCAACCGTTGGAATTATTTACATGCTGAAACTTGGCCATATGGTTGAGGATAAGATGCATGCACGTTCTATCGGACCTTATTCACTGATCACTCAGCAACCACTTGGAGGTAAAGCTCAATTTGGAGGCCAGAGGTTTGGTGAAATGGAGGTTTGGGCACTTGAAGCTTTCGGGGCTGCTCATATCCTTCAGGAGATTCTAACCGTTAAATCGGATGATGTTATCGGCCGGGCAAAAGCCTATGAGGCAATTGTCAAGGGCGAACCACTTCCGATGCCCGGTATACCGGAATCCCTGAATGTGCTGCTGCATGAATTGCGCGGCCTGGGATTGAGTGTTAAGTTGATTTAATTCAGGTTTGTAAACAATAGAACTCTATATATTATGGCGTTCAGGAAAGAAACTAAGGTAAAAACAAATTTTACCAAAATTGCTTTGGGTTTGGCATCACCGGAAGAGATCCTGGAACGATCAAGCGGAGAAGTGCTGAAGCCCGAAACAATCAATTACCGTACCTATAAACCGGAGCGGGATGGATTATTTTGTGAAAGGATTTTCGGTCCGGTTAAGGATTATGAATGCCACTGCGGCAAGTACAAACGGATCCGTTATAAAGGAATTATTTGTGACCGTTGCGGTGTTGAGGTAACTGAAAAGAAAGTGCGCCGTGAGCGTATGGGACACATATCCCTTACGGTGCCCGTTGCACATATCTGGTATTTCCGTTCACTTCCCAATAAGATTGGATACCTTCTGGGATTACCATCAAAAAAGCTCGATTCCATTATCTATTATGAGAAATATGTGGTAATCAATCCCGGAATCAAAGAGGCGGATGGAGTAAAATTGCATGATTTCCTGAGTGAGGAAGAATATCTCGATATCATTGAATCTCTTCCAAAAGAAAACCACTTATTGGATGGTTCAGATCCGAGGAAATTCATTGCCGGAATGGGTGCTGACGCCCTGTATAGACTTCTCGAGCGTATTGATCTCGATGAACTATCTTATGATTTGAGGCATCGTGCTGATAATGAGTCGTCTCAGCAACGCAAGAGCGAAGCATTAAAACGTTTGCAGGTTGTTGAATCTTTCCGTGCTTCGAAAGCCGTTAATCATCCGGAATGGATGATCGTAAAAGTAGTACCGGTTATACCGCCAGAACTCCGGCCTTTAGTGCCTTTGGATGGTGGACGTTTTGCTACATCCGACCTGAACGATTTATACCGCAGGGTTATCATCCGGAATAACCGGTTAAAAAGATTGATTGAAATCAAAGCTCCTGAGGTAATTCTCCGAAATGAGAAACGAATGCTCCAGGAAGCTGTTGATTCACTTTTTGATAATAGCCGGAAATCCAACGCAGTCAAAACCGACGCCAACCGTCCCCTCAAATCTTTAAGCGACAGCCTTAAAGGTAAACAGGGCCGGTTCCGTCAGAACCTCCTGGGTAAACGTGTCGACTATTCCGCACGTTCTGTTATCGTGGTTGGCCCTGAATTGAAATTGCATGAGTGCGGATTACCGAAAGATATGGCTGCTGAACTATATAAACCTTTCATTATCAGGAAACTTATTGAAAGAGGTATTGTAAAAACAGTTAAGTCGGCTAAAAAAATTGTTGACCGAAGGGATCCGGTTGTTTGGGATATACTTGAAAATGTACTTAAGGGACATCCTGTTCTGTTAAACAGGGCTCCAACCCTGCACAGATTGGGTATTCAAGCCTTCCAGCCTAAACTGATCGAAGGTAAAGCTATTCAATTGCACCCACTGGTTTGTACTGCATTCAACGCCGACTTCGACGGTGACCAGATGGCTGTTCACCTTCCTCTCGGCAATGCTGCTATTCTGGAAGCCCAGATGTTGATGCTGGCTTCGCATAATATTTTGAATCCGGCAAACGGCGCTCCGATCACCGTACCATCACAGGACATGGTTCTTGGATTGTACTACATTACGAAAGGCCGCATTAGCACCGATAAAGAGCATGTCAAAGGTGACGGTCTCAGCTTTTATTCATCAGAAGAAGTTATCATCGCCTATAACGAGGGAGCAATCGACCTGCACGCCAATATCCATGTGAAAGCAAAGGATATGGTCGACGGTAATCAGGTTGTACGGCTTATCGACACAACGGTCGGACGGGTTCTGTTTAATGAAGTAGTTCCGGAAGAAGTAGGTTATCTGAACACCCTGCTGACTAAAAAATCACTTCGTGAAATTATTGGCTGGGTGCTGAAAGAATGCGGCACAGCCAAAACTGCCAAGTTCCTGGATGATATCAAAGAAATCGGGTTCCAGGCTGCGTTCCGGGGAGGTCTTTCCTTTAACCTCGATGATGTTATCGTGCCTCCGGAAAAAGATGCAATGATAAAGGATGGCTATGACCAGGTGGATGAGGTTCTGGGAGACTATAACAATGGGTATATCACCAATAATGAGAGATATAACCAGATCATTGATATTTGGACGCATACAAATGCAAGATTGACCCAAACGGTACTCGACAAATTGAGAACTGACCGTCAGGGGTTCAATTCCATCTATATGATGCTTGATTCGGGTGCTCGTGGATCGAAGGAACAGATCCGTCAGTTATGCGGAATGAGGGGTTTGATGGCAAAGCCGCAAAAATCCGGTTCTACCAGTGCTGAAATTATTGAAAACCCGATTTTATCGAACTTCAAAGAGGGTTTGTCGGTTCTTGAGTACTTTATTTCCACCCACGGTGCTCGTAAAGGTCTTGCCGATACCGCTCTTAAAACAGCGGATGCTGGTTATCTGACGCGTCGTTTAGTTGACGTATCACATGATGTTATTGTATCAGAGGAAGATTGCGGAACACTTCGCGGACTGGTTGCCAGTGCACTCAAGAATAATGAGGAAGTGGTAGAAAGTTTATATGACCGTATTCTTGGCCGTGTTAGCCTTCACGATATTTATCATCCGACAACGGGTGAAATGGTTGTGGAATCCGGCGAAGAAATCACGGAATCGATAGCTCATATTATTGATGAATCACCAATCGAAAGGGTGGAGATCCGGTCGGTTCTAACCTGTGAATCTAAGTTTGGCGTTTGCACCAAATGCTACGGCAGAAGTCTTGCCACAGGCCGGTTGGCTCAGAACGGTGATGTTGTTGGTGTTATAGCCGCCCAATCCATCGGTGAACCTGGGACCCAGTTGACACTGAGAACTTTCCACGTTGGGGGTACTGCTTCCAACATTGCTACGGAGTCGAGTATCCTGGCCCGTTATAACGGCCGCCTTGAATTTGACGAACTGCGTACGGTCGATTTTAGCGACGCTTCAATAAAAGGAAAGGTGGTAATTGGCCGGTTGGCTGAAATGAGAATTGTTGACAAGAACACCGGAATCACTCTGACAACCCATAGCATTCCTTATGGTGCCAAAGTATTCAGGAGTGAAGGTGAAGATATTGAAAAGGGTGATCTGTTGTGCGAATGGGATCCGTTCAACGCTGTTATCGTGTCGGAAGCAGCCGGTAAGGTTGCATTCGACAGTGTGATTGAGGGTATTACCTATCGTGATGAGTCGGATGAGCAAACTGGTTTCCGCGAAAAGGTTATCATTGAAACAAAAGATAAAACCAAGAACGCTGAGATTAAGATTCTGGCTAAGAACAACGAGCCGCTGAAAATTTATAACCTTCCTGTAGGTTCGCATATCTCTGTTTCCGAAGGTGAAACTGTAAAGGCTGGTGAGATTCTGGTTAAAATTCCAAGATCAGCCAGTAAGGCTGGTGATATCACCGGTGGTTTGCCGCGGGTAACTGAATTATTCGAAGCCCGTAACCCCTCAAATCCGGCAGTGGTTGCTGAAATTGATGGTGAAGTTTCATATGGAAAGGTAAAACGCGGTAACCGGGAAATTATAATTACTTCAAAAACAGGTGAGATCAAAAAATATCTGGTTTCTCTTTCGAAACAGATTTTGGTTCAGCCTAATGATTATGTACGTGCCGGAATACCACTATCCGACGGATCAATCACACCATCTGATATTTTATCGATTAAAGGTCCGACCGCTGTTCAGGAATACATTGTGAACGAGGTACAGGAGGTTTACCGTATGCAGGGGGTGAAGATCAATGACAAACATTTTGAGGTAATTGTCCGCCAGATGATGCGCAAGGTGGTCATCGAAGATCCGGGCGATACCAAATTCCTCGAAAAGCAGATTGTTGACAAGATGGAGGTAATGGAAGAGAACGATTGGATTTATGGCAAGAAAGTTGTTCTCGAAGCCGGAGATTCTCAAACAGTTCGTCCAGGAATGATTGTTTCGGCCCGCAAACTTCGTGATGAAAACTCGCTTCTCAAACGTAAAGATTTACGCATCGTTGAATCGCGTGATGCTGTTCCTGCAACCTCCAGCCAGATTCTACAGGGTATTACCCGTGCTGCATTGCAAACCAGCAGCTGGCTGTCTGCCGCATCTTTCCAGGAAACTACCAAAGTGCTCAATGAAGCTGCCATTCTTGGAAAAGTTGATGAACTGAGGGGATTGAAGGAAAATGTTATTGTTGGTCACCTGATTCCGGCCGGAACCGGCAATCGCAGTTTTGAGAAAATTGTGGTCGGCTCCCTGGATGATTATCAGGCCCTTATGCTTGGGAAATCCACTGAAAATGATTAAATCGAGGAAAGGATAAAATAATGACAGATCAAGGGAAAAAGGGAAATCAGATCAATATTGAGCTGAGTGAGGAAATTGCTCAGGGTGTTTACTCAAACCTGGCGATCATTACGCATTCAAGTTCGGAATTTGTTCTTGATTTCGTTAGGATCATGCCGGGTCTACCTAAAGCAAAGGTAAAAAGCCGTGTTATCCTGACTCCTGAGCATGCAAAGCGATTATTGTTTGCCCTTCAGGATAATATCCAGAAATATGAGGCGGTTCATGGGGTAATCAAAAACGTAGAGCGAACAGGTGGTCCGGTCATTCCTATGTCCTTTGGGGGACCAACCGCTGAGGCATAAGATTTCAGGCCCTGCCATTTGGCAGGGCTTTTTTTTATATTTGTCGGCTGACAATCAATCAATCATTTATGAAGAGTTTGAAAATCATCGTTTTAGCTAAACAGGTTCCTGATACACGTAATGTTGGGAAAGATGCCATGAAGGCTGATGGGACCGTTAACAGGGGTGCACTGGCAGCTATTTTTAATCCGGAGGACCTTAATGCTCTGGAACAAGCCCTGCGGATTAAAGATCGTTACCCGGAAAGTGAGATCGTAATTCTAACCATGGGGCCGGGCCGTGCTGCAGAGATTATAAGGGAAGCCATATACAGGGGTGCAGATAAAGGGTATCTTCTGACGGACAGAAAGTTTGCCGGATCAGATACTCTGGCTACTTCTTATGCACTCTCTATGGCCATCCGTAAAATGGAGCCGTATGCCATGGTTATTGCCGGCCGGCAGGCTATTGACGGCGATACTGCCCAGGTGGGCCCCCAGGTGGCTGAAAAACTCGGACTTCCTCAGGTTACCTATGTCGAAGAAATACAGGAAATAACTAACAATAAAATAGTTATAAAAAGACGTCTGGAAAGGGGTGTCGAAATAGTGAAATCATCATTGCCACTCCTTATTACTGTACATAATTCTGCTCCTGCTTGTCGCCCCCGGCATGCCAAACGACTGATGAAATTCAAACATGCGCAAACGGTTACAGAAATGCAGGACAACAGCGAGGACTATATCAGTCTTCAGCAAGACCGGCCGTACCTGCGAATCGAGGAGTGGAGTGTCGATGACGTAAAGGCTGATGATTCCATGCTTGGGCTGTCAGGCTCCCCAACAAAAGTCAAGAAGATTGATAATGTTGTATTTAAAGCAAAAGAATCCAAGGTGCTGACTGCTCAAAACGTTGATATTGAATGGTTGGTCAAGGAGTTGATTACCAATAATACCATTGGCTAAACCGACCAATTGAAAATTCAAAATCGGAATATTGTGAATAATATATTTATATGCTGCGAAGTGGAAGAAGGCCTGGTGGCCGAAGTATCTCTTGAGTTATTGACCAAAGGCCGGTCACTGGCCAATCGGTTGAATTGCAAGTTAGAAGCAATAGCTATCGGATCCGGACTCGAAAAATTGCCGGATCAGGTTTTTCCGTATGGAGTGGATGTCATTCATATTGCTGATGATCCAAGATTATCACCTTATACTACGATGCCTCATGCTGCCATTGTAATCGGTATTTTTCGAAAAGAGGAACCTCAGATTGGATTGTTCGGCGCCTCCTCCGTTGGCCGAGATTTAGCCCCCCGCGTTGCATCAGCATTGAAGTGCGGATTAACAGCCGATTGTACACAGCTTGAGATTGGCGATCATTATGAAAAGAAAACCGACACCGAGTATAAAAACCTTTTATATCAGATCCGGCCAGCTTTCGGCGGAAATATTATTGCCACCATTGTAAATCCTGAAACCAAACCCCAGCTCGCAACGGTAAGGGAAGGCGTGATGAAAAAGGAGATCCTTTCTGTATCTCATAAAGGGAAGGTTAAACCGGTTGCCGTGAATGAATTCGTTAACAGCACCGATTTCGCGGTTGAGATCATTGAAAGGCATATGGAGCAAAGGAAAGTCAACATTAAAACTGCTCCTATCATTGTTGCCGGCGGATATGGTGTCGGGTCAAAAGAGAACTTCGAACTTCTTTTTGAGCTGGCTAACCTGCTCGGAGGCGAAGTGGGTGCTTCACGTGCGGCCGTGGATGCCGGATTTGTTGACCATGAACGGCAAGTTGGACAAACAGGTGTAACCGTTCGCCCTAAACTTTATATTGCCTGCGGGATATCCGGACAAATTCAGCACAGGGCCGGGATGGAGGAATCTGCAATGATTATTTCCATCAACAATGATCCGCACGCACCCATCCATAGTATTGCAGATTATGCAATCGTGGGAGAAGTATCCGATGTGATACCCAAAATGATCAGGTATTACAAAAAAAATTCCAAGTAATTAAAATCAGAACCATGGCAAATTTTTATACAGAAAACCAGGATTTGCAATTTCAGCTTTCTCATCCATTGATGAAGAAAATTGTGGATTTAAAAGAATATGGGTTTGCTGACCGAGATAAATTCGATTATGCCCCTCTTGATTATGAGGATGCTGCTGATACCTATCATAAAGTGCTCGAAATTATAGGAGAAATCTGTGAAACAACCATTGCTCCCAATGCCGAATCGGTTGATCATGATGGGCCTCAGTTGATTGATAACACGGTTCATTATGCCCGGGGAACTCAGGAAAATCTGGAAATGCTCAATCAGGCCGGCCTGCTCGGTATGTCACTACCCAGAAAATATGGTGGTCTGAATTTTCCTATAACTCCGTATGTTATTGCAGCAGAGCTTGTTTCAAGAGCTGATGCCGGATTTGCGAATATCTGGGGATTACAGGATTGTGCTGAAACAATCCACGAATTTGCTTCAGATGACGTTAAGAATGAATTCCTTCCGCGATTTCAGTATGGGGCCACCGCAGCTATGGACCTTACCGAGCCGGATGCAGGGTCAGACCTGCAATCGGTACAACTGAAAGCCCATTATGATCAGGCGCGCGATATTTGGATACTGAATGGTGTCAAGAGATTTATAACCAACGGTGACGCTGATATTTCCCTGGTTTTAGCCCGTTCTGAAGAGGGCACATCCGATGGGCGTGGTTTATCGCTGTTTGTTTTTGACCGGACAGACGGGGGAATGGTCGTTCGCCGCATTGAGAACAAGCTTGGTATCAAAGGATCTCCTACCTGTGAACTGGTTTTCAAGGATGCTCCTTCCAAACTGGTTGGCGACCGGCGGATGGGCTTGATTAAGTATGTTATGGCCCTGATGAATTCTGCACGATTGGGGATCGGCGCTCAATCGGTTGGAATATCCGAAGCTGCCTATCGCGAAGCCCTGAAATATGCAGGCGAAAGGGAACAGTTTGGAAAACCGATTGTCCAGTTTCCGGCAGTTTATGAACTGCTGACGGTTATGAAGGTAAAACTTCAGGCCAGCCGTGCCCTCTTGTATGAAACAGCACGCTTTGTTGATGTATACAAGGCCTACGCTAATCATAGCGAACACCGTAAACTCGAGAAAGAGGAACGGGATGAAATGAAATATTATCAGCGACTTGCTGATGTTTATACACCCTTGATAAAACTGATGGCCAGTGAATACTGCAATCAGATTGCCTATGATGCAATCCAGATTCACGGAGGTACCGGTTTTATGAAGGATTTTCCTGTCGAACGGCTATTTCGCGATGCCCGGATAACCACAATTTATGAGGGAACAAGCCAGTTACAGGTTGTAGCAGCCATCCGCGGGGTAACCACCGGCGTTTACCTTTCGAAAATCCGCGAATATGAAAACCTCAAAGTGAGCCCGGACCAGGAATTGCTTAAGAAACGCCTCATCGAGATGACAACCGAATATGAACATGCGATCCTGAAAGCTCAGAAATCAGAAGAAGAAGAATATCTGGATTTTCATGCCCGGAGGTTGGTTGAGATGGCCGCTCATATCATTATGGGTTATTTGCTTCTTTTGGATAGCGAAAGAGATCCGGTATACAGGGATTCAGCCAGAATTTTTATTCAACGGGCTCAGTCATGGAACCGCGAAAGAATGCTGTTTATTCACCAATTTGAACCGAATGATCTGGGCCTTTATAAAATGGATGTGATGAAATTGTAACGCCATGTCTTATCGGATCGGTTTTATCGGAGCAGGCAGGGTAGCCTGGCATTTGGCACCTGCATTGAAGAAATCCGGACATCGGATTCTTCAGGTAATCAGTAAGTCAGCCTTATCGGCACAAAAGCTTGGGGATCGGGTAGGATGTGAACATACCGATAAGATCACCAAACTGGACAGGGATATTCAAATTCTGTTCTTAACCGTTGCAGATCATGCACTTGTTGAGTTGATCAATGATATCAGCGATTATCGTGGAATCGTGGTGCATACCAGCGGTACTTTCTCTTCTATGCGTTTTGCCTGCCAGAAATACAAGTATGGAGGAATGTACCCCCTTCAGACATTCTCTACCGGCAGGCCTCTGGACTTGTCTAAGGTTCCTGTTTTCATTGAAGGATGTGAACCCGCTGTAACGGAAGTCCTCGTAAATTTAGCCTCGGGATTTTCGAGCGAGGTGCATGTGGTTGGATATGAGGAACGCAGGTGGATGCACCTGGCTGCCGTATGGTCCAATAATTTTACTAATCATATGCTTACCAATGCATACGGTATCATGAATGAACATTCCCTTCCGGTGCAATGGCTGGAGCCGTTAATCCGTGAAACTTTTAATAAGGCAATTGAATTGGGTCCGCTAAAATCCCAGACCGGACCTGCTGTACGACATGATCAGCAGACCCTCGAAAAGCATGTCGATCTATTATCTTACTCCCAGGAATTACAGGTACTGTATAAACGTATAAGTGATTCCATTCAGAATGTTTCAACCGCTTCAAAAGGCGATCGATTATGAGTTTTTTTAAAGAAGACCTAAGAAATATCAAAGCATTTGTTTTTGATGTTGATGGTGTTATTTCAACCAATCAGGTGCTCCTGCATGCGTCAGGAGATTTGATGCGATCAATTAATACGAGGGATGGTTTCGCCATAAAAACAGCAATCGAGGCGGGTTTTAAAGTTGGAATCATAACCGGAGCGCGGTCAGAATCATTGAGGTTGAGGTTTAAAGACCTTGGAACAGAAGATGTTTTTCTCGGTTCTTTGGATAAACTAGTTGATCTTAAGTCTTTTGTGACAAAATGCCAACTTCAATTAAGCCAGATTCTGTATATGGGGGATGATATCCCGGATCTGGGAGCCATGAAGGAAGTGGGTATGCCCACCTGTCCCAATGATGCAACTAATGAGGTACAGGCAGTTTCCAGGTATATTTCCAACTATCCGGGAGGCCATGGTTGTGTCAGGGATGTAATTGAACAGGTATTGCGAACCCAGGGATTCTGGAACTACCATTAATGACCGGATATGAGTGTAACAGGAGCATTCAGGATTTTCAGGCTTCCAAATCTTTTGATGGTTGCTGCAACCATGTATCTGATGCGCTGGTCGATTATTAAGCCGCTTCTTGGAGTTTATGGAATTGAACTGCAAATCTCAGAATTAGCCTTTCTCGGATTGGTGTTATCCACTGTTTTAATTACCGCTGCCGGCTATGTGATTAATGATTACCATGATGTCAGGGCCGACCAGATCAATAAACCCAAAAAGGTGGTGGTTGACAAACACGTTAGCAGACGATTGGCATTGTTCCTTCATTGGTTGCTTAATTTTATCGGGGTTTCAGCGGGTGTAGTCTTTTCATTACTTTACCATGTTCCCTGGATGATTCTTATTTTTACCGGCGCTCCGCTTTTGCTCTGGTATTATTCCGTCAGGCTGAAGCATATGTTACTGGCAGGAAATCTTGCTGTTTCATTGCTCACTGCTACTGTACCCTTGCTGGTTATCCTGTTTGAGTATCCTCTACTGGCCCGGAATTACCGTTTCGACCCTGTGTTTTTCCCGCATGGATTAATTGCAATCCTGATATGGGTAGGTACATTTGCCTTTTTTGCGTTCATGACCAATCTGATCCGTGAAATAATTAAAGATGCCCAGGATATTGAAGGAGACAGGGAGCTTGATAGCCAGACATTGCCAATTTCATGCGGATTGAAGAAAACCAAAAGAGTTATAATCGGAATTGCAGTTTTTACAGTACTGGTTTTGGGATTCTTTTTCCTGACTTACCTGAAAGACTGGATCAGCCTGGCTTACTATATACTGGCACTTTTATTGCCATTTGCCTTCCTCATCATAAGAACCCTGAAATCATCAGATAGCAAAGATTTTAATTTTTTAAGTCAGTGGGTTAAGTTGATCATGCTTCTGGGCTTGCTTTATGCACCGGTGGTACATTGGATCATCAGGAATTATTTCAACCGATGAAGCGATTCAGCGACTATCTGCAGGATTACTGCATCTTTCTGGCTTCACGGTCACCCAGAAGGCAGTCATTACTAACCCAGGCAGGGATTCCATTTGAGGTTTGGTTAAAAGAGGAAGTGGCCGAAGATTATCCGCCGGATTTGAGTCCATCCGATGTAGCAATTTTCCTTTCAAGGCTGAAAGCCAATGTTTATCGTAATGAACTTGGCCCGAAGGATATCCTGATAACTGCTGACACTATTGTGGTGCTCGGTTCAAGAATCCTGGGAAAGCCTGTTGACCGCACTGATGCGATAAAGATGCTCAGAGGACTGTCGGGAAAGCCGCATGAGGTTATTACCGGTGTTTGTCTGACCTCTTTAGCGAAAGAATCAGCATTTATTGCCAGTACAATCGTATGGTTTGACCACCTGGAACAGTCGGAAATAGAGGAATATATAGATGAATTCAGTCCATATGATAAAGCTGGTTCTTATGGAATTCAGGAGTGGATCGGTTACATGGGAATTCACCGTATTGAAGGGTCTTACTTCAATGTGATGGGATTGCCGGTACAGCAGTTGTATAAAGAACTTCAGAGCTTTACGGGATACAAATCAACACGAAACAAATGAAATCATCATGAAAAAGTTATCGTTTGTATTAATCATATTCCTTCTTATAGGATCAATACTGCGATCAGAGGAGGGAATGTGGATGCCGCTGCTGCTTAAAAAGTATAAAATTGAAGATATGCAGCGAGCCGGATTTAAACTGACCGCTGAAGATGTCTATTCCGTCAATCAGGCTTGCCTGAAAGATGCGATTGTTATTTTTGGCGGCGGGTGCACGGCTGAGTTGATTTCCGGTGAAGGATTGCTCATAACCAACCATCATTGTGGTTATGGGAATATTCAGCGACATAGTACCGTTGAACATGATTATCTGACTGATGGTTTTTGGGCAATGACCAGGGGAGAGGAGTTACCCAATCCAGGATTGAGCGTAACATTCCTGATTCGGATTGAAGATGTTACGGAATCCTCACTGGCGGGTGTAACTTCAACGATGAACTCATCTGACCGTGAAAAAGCAATTCAGGAAAATATAAAAAAGATCCAGACGGATGCTGTTAGAGGAACAGCGTATACCGCAAAGGTGACCCCGTTTTTCAGTGGAAACCAGTATTTTCTTTTTGTTTATGAAGCTTATCAGGATGTACGCCTGGTTGGTGCACCTCCAAGTGCAATCGGTAAATTCGGCGGGGAAACTGATAATTGGATCTGGCCAAGGCACACAGGTGATTTTTCTTTATTCAGGATTTATGCAGGGCCCGATAACCGTCCGGCTACATATTCCCCAAGCAATGTACCCTATAAGCCAAAGAAATTCTTTCCGATCAGCTTACGCGGCGTCGAAAAGGGTGATTTCACGATGGTTTTCGGGTATCCTGGCCGTACTACAGAATATATTCCATCCTTTGTGATTGAGAATCAGGTAAACTTTACTATTCCGGCTTCGATTAATCTTAGAACCAAACGGCTTGATATGATCACCGCGGCCATGGAAACCAATCCTAAAATCAGGATTCAGTATTCAGCAAAGAAATCCGGTATAGCTAATTCCTGGAAAAAAAATCAGGGAGTTTTACTTGGGCTAAAAAAGGTTGCGGCGATTGACCGGAAAAAGGAATTTGAGAAGTGGTTTCAGGAGTGGGTTGGTACAGATGCTGAGCGGCAAGCAGAATATGGAACCCTTTTGGGACAATATAAGGACATTGTCACCAATCAGGCTCCGTTTGAATTAGCAATTACCTATGCCCGCGAAGCCGGTGAGGCTGCCGAGATCATTGGTTTTGCAGGCAGGTTTTCCTCCCTCGTTGACCTGGCGGCGAAAGGAAATGCTGAGGAAGTTAAAAAACTGGCAGATCGATTGAGACCGGGAGTTGAATCGTATTTTAAGGATTATGATGCCCCGACAGACCAAAAATTGCTGGCTGTATTGATGCAAGCTTATGCAAATGGGATAACTCCGGATTTTCAGCCGGATCTGTTAAAGCAAATCCTGATTGATTTTAAGGGTGATTTTGAAAAATATGCGAAATCAGTATTTGACAAATCTATCCTGGACAGCGAGCAGGATGTAAATCTTATGTTGACAAAGTTTAACTCAAAATCGGCAAAAAAGCTTTCAAACGATCCGGCATTTTTAGTGTTCAAGAGTTTGCAGAAATTGCAGAATGAGCTGGTCAATCCTGGTTTAGCTAAGGGTCAGGATCTGTTGCCCGAGTTGCAACGGAAATATATGAAAGCACAAATGGAGATGCAACCGGAAAAGCTGTTTTATCCCGATGCTAACTCAACGTTAAGGATAACTTACGGAAAGGTTGATGATTTCATGCCTGCCGATGGTATTCAATACAAATATATTACTACACTTGATGGTATTATGGAGAAGGACAATCCGGAGATTTATGATTACCGTGTGCCTGAGAAGCTTAAACAACTTTATCTGTCAAAAGATTACGGTCAGTATGTTTCTGATCATACGATACCGGTTTGCTTTATTGCATCAAACCACACATCAGGGGGCAACTCCGGCAGTCCGGTTATAAATGCTGATGGTCAGCTGATTGGAATTAATTTTGATAGAAATTGGGAGGGAACAATGAGCGATATTATGTATGATCCGGATCTGTGCCGGAATATCAGCCTCGATATTCGCTATGCACTTTTCATTATAGATAAATTTGCTGGTGCTAAACATCTGATCAATGAAATGGAGCTTGTCAGATAATCTGTTAAAATGAGCTGTTTGTCACTTTATTTTGATTATTGGCCTGTTAATTTTGTTTATTAACAATTTGTTAATATCTTTGTTAACTTTCGTCCGATTAATGAACAGGCCATAGTTAATCATGAAAAAGTGCAAAAGGTAACCCGTATTTCAAAAAAAAAATCGAAATATCGGTTAACAGGTTGAAAAAATGGAAGGTTTGCAAAAGGGAAAAGACTGGTTACGTGGAAATATCAGACGCATACCAGTTGAATACAGGGAATCATTTTTGCGTGAAACGGGGACAGATAACCTGATCCGATTACGACTTTTATGCCTTGTCCTGATTGCTTTGTCCGTTTTGTTTTTTGTGAACCCTGGAATTTTTGAGGCTGAATCCGCATCGTTACCAATCTCCCCGTATATAATGAATCTGCTTTTTAGCAGCATTACCATATTGACTTTAGCCGGTTCACAGGTAATTTTCACAAAACTTAATAGTTGCCCTGCCTGGTTGATTCGTTTACCGGTGATTCTGATTGCTGTGTGCCAATTATGGTGGGGGTGTTATGCCGGAAGTCTTCATCCGTTTGGTTTGACCCCTACGATCTATTTCATGATTTGTTTGTTTGTGCTTTCCTCCGTTTTTATCCTTTCCATTGCTGAGACCATCGGGATTATGCTAAACGGGCTTATTGCGTTTTATTGGTTCCATTTCTCTTCAGCCAACGCAACTGTTATATCGGCGGGGTCATTATCCGGACTATTATTTTTTCTCAGTGTTGCGTTTTTCGTTTCGAGAGTAGTTTATTATAGGCGACTCTCTGCTTTTTTAAATTGGGAGAATATCTCCTCCATGAACAGCACTTTAAAATGGGAAATAAAGAAACATCAGCAAACTCTTCAGGAATTAGAGGCTATTAAGAATGACCTGGACCAGCAGGTAAGCGAAAAAACCAGTTATCTAAGGGATACCAACAAACGATTACACAAAGAGATTGCTGAAAGGAGCTATGCTGACAAGGTGAGAACTGTATTATATCGCATATCGGGATTTGTAAACCAAAACGGCAGTTTGACAGAAATAATCAGAAGTATACATGAGCAATTAAGGCAAATACTTGATGTGACGAATTTTATGGTTGGCACTTATGATTCCGAGCGCCTAGTCATTGAGCCTGTTTACCAGGAAAACTCTACCGAGTCATTTGAAAGATATCGGCTCGGACGGACATTAAGTTCTTACGTTATCCGGCATAAGAGATCTTTACTAGTCAATAAGAAGGGCATACGGGAATTGGTAGCAGCCGGGGAGGTCGAAATTATAGGTGTTCCTGCCTATAGTTGGCTCGGGGTACCCTTGATGGTTGACGACCGGGTAGTCGGAATAGTTATGGTGCAGAGTTATAAATCAATTGTGATTTACGATCAGTCGGACCTGCAATTGCTGGAATATGTCAGTGAACATCTTGCCCTGGCTATCGATCGTTATGAGGTACAATCCAAGCTGATCAAAGCAAAGGAACAGGCCGAGGAGAGCGACCGGTTGAAATCTGCTTTTCTATCCAACCTTTCTCATGAAATACGCACCCCGATGAATGCCATTTTGGGATTTTCAGAAATGATAGGGGAATCTAATACCACTGATATACAGCGGCAACAATATACATCGCGTGTTTTGGAAAATGGCCACCGTCTTCTGACTACTCTGACCAAGATGATTGAATTGGCAAAACTTCAGGCTCATCAAATGCCCTTCGATATTCAGGATTTGCAGGTTGAACAGGCATTTTCAGTTTTGAGAGACGAAATCAATCCGGTTATTTCCTTATTTAAGAAAACGGATTTGGAAATTCGCTTTGTTTGCGATTCGACGGGGGAAAAATTGTCCTTTTTAGCTGATCCAATGCGCTTTAAGCAGTTAGTTCTTTGTCTGGCAGAAAATGCGGTCAAGTTCACTGACCATGGATATATGGAAATTGGGTGCCGGAAATACGACCAGAGACAATTATTGTTTTGGGTTAAGGATTCAGGTATTGGCATGAATAATAGCGATTTAGAGCATATTTTCGAATGGTTCATTAAAGGCCAGAAGGCCAGTGAAAATCTCTATGAGGGCACGGGATTAGGTTTGACCATTACCAAGCTGATCGTGGAGCTAATGAATGGACAGATTTGGGCTGAATCTGAACCTGGCAAAGGCTCCTGTTTCTATTTTACACTTCCGGCAGTTATGCCTGAATCGATCAAAATGATACCCGAAAGAAGGGATCGACACGATTCCTTCGGAACCGAACATTCGGTTCATGCCGGCTAAACCGGATCAGACTTTATGAACTGATTTTTGTCATACCTTTTACTAATAAAGGTCATGTTTGCCTTTTTTGTTTTGTTATACTTTTAACAGACTTAATAAGTGCCTGATTATTATTAAGATTAACGCAAAAATTGAATTCAAAGGAGAATAAAAATGGCTGATGTTCAACAGATTATTAACGATGTTACCAAGGTTTACGGAAAGGAACGAAAGGCATTGATGCCGATTCTTCAAGCCGTGGTGAAAATCAAAAATTACCTGGATGACCAGGATCTTATTTCAATTTCAAAGGCTTTGGATCTTTCCGCTGCCGAAGTTTTCGGGACAGCAAGTTTTTACACATTTCTGGATATAGTTCCCCGGGGGAAAAATGTAATCCGGGTATGTAAAACAATCTCGTGCCACATGGCTGGTAAGGATGAAATTATCCATGCCATCGAAAACACCTTGAATGTAAAAACCGGAGAAACATCGGTTGATAAAAAATTCACTCTCTTAAGTACCAATTGCCTTGGATGGTGCCATAAGGGTCCGGTCATGCTGATCAATGACAAGGTTTTCCCGGAACTGACTGCAGCGAAGGCCATAGAGATTCTGCAAAATTACCAGGAAGAAGAATAGTTTTCAGGAACCAAAAGCAATAGAAAAAATGGAAAATTCAAGACCGAAACGGGTTGATATTATATTCCTGATGGAAGGGATTGATCCGATAAAAGTTGTTGAGACGACTATTAAAAAGAGTCCGGATGATATCATACTTGAGATGATCGATTCAGGATTAAAGGGCCGAGGGGGTGCCGGATTTCCAACTGGTTTGAAATGGAAATTTACCCGGAACGAGGAAAGCTACGATAAGTATGTGATTTGTAATGCTGACGAAGGGGAACCGGGAACATTTAAAGATCGTGAGATACTTGACCGGGTTCCTGAAAAAGTATTTGCCGGGATAGCTATTTGCGGTTATACTATAGGCGCCCGTGAGGGGTTGATTTATCTGAGGGGAGAGTATAATTTCCTTCTTCCGACTTTAAATGAAAAACTCATTTTATTTAATGAAGGATTGAAAAAAATCGGATTGGACTTTTCCATTCAGATGCGTTCAGGGAGTGGAGCCTATATCTGCGGAGAAGAAAGTGCCTTGTTTGAATCTATGGAAGGGAAACGCGGAGAACCACGAAATAAACCGCCATTTCCCACCGTAGCCGGATATTTAGGAAAACCTACCGTAATCAATAACGTTGAAACACTCGTTTATGCATTCATGATTGCGCGTATCGGTTCTGAAAAGTTCAAGGAGATGGGAACAAAAGATTCCAGGGGATCAAAGGTTTTCTCAATTTCCGGGGATACCCCGAAAGCTGGTATTTCTGAACTGGAACTGGGCATGACAGTTCAGCAATTTGTCGACGAATTTGGAGATGGAGACACAAAGGCAGTCCAGGTTGGAGGAGCTTCAGGCGGTTGTGTGCCGAGAAAGATGTTCCAGGAAACAATCATTGGTTATGAGGGAATTCCGACGGGAGGTTCCATGATGCTTTTCAACAGCAGCCGGTCCATGTATAATGTTTTGCATGATTACCTGGAATTCTTCACCGAAGAATCTTGCGGACAATGCACTCCGTGCCGTGTCGGTTGTCAGCAGTTATTAAAGGGTATCGAAGCCATAAAACGGGGAGATAAAAGCCCGGGTTATCTCGAAGACCTGAAAAAACTGGCGAAAACTATGAAGGTTGCCGCAAAATGCGGCCTTGGCCAATCGGTTGCAAATCCATTCGTATCCATTGTATCCAATTTCAAAGAGGAAATTATTTATTAAGCAAAACCGGAAGAATCATGAGTAAATATTTGGTAAACCTTTCAGTTAATGATATTCCGGTTTCAGTGCCGGAAGGAACGACCATTCTCGCTGCTGCAAAGAAACTTGATTTCAAAATTCCAACCTTGTGCTACCACGAAGACCTTTGTGTAGCCGGTAATTGCAGGGTTTGTGTTGTTGAACAGGTTGGAGCAAGAGCCCTGGTTGCAGCATGTGCAACACCTGTTTCCGAAGGCATGCAGATCCATACAAATAGTGCCACCGTGAGAACGGCACGTAAAACGATCATCGAGCTGTTGCTGTCGGAGCATAATGCAGACTGTACCAAGTGCTATAAGAATGGGAATTGCGAATTGCAGAGCCTTGCACATGAATATCGGGTTGGTGAACATGTTTTCATTGATCTGGTTAATGGCAAGCATCGGGTGATTGATGACCTTTCTCCATCTATTATAAAGGATGACAGCAAGTGTATCCGTTGCCAACGCTGTGTCAGAACCTGCGATGAACTTCAGGGAGTTTCAGCTCTTACCGTTGCATACAAGGGGGACCTTCAGAAAATATCAACCTTTCTGGGGCATCCACTTGCTGAGGTGGTTTGTACCAATTGCGGACAATGTGTAAATCGCTGCCCGGTTGGAGCATTGGTTGAGAAAACCTATGTCGAGGAGGTTTGGAATGCCATTAATAACCCGAATAAGCATGTAGTGGTTCAAACTGCCCCTGCTGTACGTGTTGCTATCGGTGAAGAACTTGGTTATAATCCGGGCGAAAGACTAACCGGAAAGATGGTTACGGCACTTAAAAGGCTTGGGTTTGATTCGGTTCTGGACACTGATTTTACTGCGGATCTGACTATTCTCGAAGAGGGCACTGAGTTGCTAACCCGTCTTAAGAGAGCTTTGGTTGACAAAGATACACGCGTAGCTTTGCCGATGACAACCTCGTGCTCACCAGGATGGATCAAGTTTATTGAACATACATTCCCGGAATTTCTGCCGAACGTTTCAACTTGCAAATCGCCGCAGCAAATGTTTGGAGCACTTGCAAAAACCTATTATGCTCAGAAAAAGGGGTTAAAAGCTCAGGATATCTGTGTCGTGTCAATCATGCCTTGTACAGCAAAAAAATATGAAGCCAACCGTCCGGAAATGCGCTCGAGCGGTTATAAGGATGTAGATTTTGTGCTGACTACCAGAGAGCTGGGAATGATGATCAAACAGGCTGGAATTAATTTCCATAATCTCGAAGATTCACAATATGATAGTTTCATGGGTGAATCTACTGGTGCCGGAGTAATCTTCGGAGTTACCGGCGGTGTAATGGAAGCAGCATTAAGAACTGTATACGAAGTTGTTACAGGCAGGGAAGTGCCTTTCAAAAACCTGGACATCCTGCCAGTTCGCGGAATGGAAGGAGTAAGAGAGGCTAAGGTGAAAATAGAAGGCTGTTTGCCGGAATGGAAATTCCTGGATGGAATTGAAGTTTCGTGTGCGGTGGCACATGGTCTGGCGAATGCGCGGAAACTGATGCAGGCGGTTAAAGATGGCAGCGCACATTATCATTTCATCGAGATCATGGCTTGCCCGGGTGGTTGCCTTGGTGGCGGAGGTCAGCCGATTCCAACCAATGAAGAAATCCGGGCTAAAAGAGCTACAGCCATTTATAGAGAAGATGAAGGGCTGCCACTGCGCAAATCCCATGAGAATCCGGAAGTGAAAATGATCTATGAGGAATACCTGGGAGCTCCTAATAGCAATAAATCTCACGCATTGTTGCACACACACTACTTAGCCAGAAGACGTTACTAAGGTTTGTAAAATGAAGAGATGAAACCAAAGAGACTATTATTGAAATAGTCTCCTTCCGGGAACAGGTTCAATTTTCAGGGTAGTATTGCCTGTTATTATCTGATTGTGTATGTTTGACTAAATTAATTCAGATTATCATGAACTTACCCGAGAAGACGGTCGAAAGACTGAGTGAATACAGGAGAACATTGCTGGACTGCCTGAATCAGGGGAAGAGCCATATTTTTTCCCATGAGCTTGCTGCGCTGCTTCATAATACTGCTGTTCAGGTCCGTCGTGATATGATGCTGATGGGCTTTACGAGCATGCAGCGCAAGGGATATGCGATCAAAGAGCTTATTGAAGCAATCGGTGAATTGATTGACACAGCCGAAGGATTGAATGTTGCCGTGGTTGGTGTCGGTAATCTAGGCCGGGCCATTACCGGATATTTCCGTGGCAAGCGGACGAAGTTGAATATTGTGGCCACCTTTGACATTGATCCTGAAAAGATTGGGCGTATGATTGCAGGAGTTAAGTGCTATTCGCTGGATGATTTTCAGAAACTTGTCAATGATCTGAAGATATCCATTGCGATCCTTACAGTGCCTCCGGAGAATGCACGCAATGCCGCTGATTTTATTGCTGCTAATGGAATAAAAGGCATTCTTAATTTTACCACGGGTCCGCTGAATATGCCTCCGCATGTTTATCTCGAGGAATATGATATGATCACTTCGTTGGAGAAAATCGCTTATTTTGTAAAACATCATCAGGGATAGTAAATTTCCCTTACTGCTGATTTTACCGCTTCGGATAATCCTTCTGAAGTGCTTACAGATCTGATGATTTGCAGCGGATTATGATTTAGAAAGATAATCTCCTGACCCAGCTTAACTGCCTCATCGATATCATGTGTGACAAAAATGACCGTTCGGCCGTCTTCCTTCCATATTTTCAGAAAAGAATCCAGGATATTGTATTTCAGGGTATTGTCGAGATTCTGGAAAGCTTCATCCATCAGAATGAGGCTGCCGGGGAAGGCAAATGCCCGGGCAATTGACACGCGCTGTTTCATGCCGCCGCTTAATTGATACGGATAAAAAGCTTCCTCATTTTCAAGTCCGACCAGGCGGATAAATTTCCTGGCGGTTTCAACGGCCTGGCTGCCAGGTAATTTACCAATCAAGGGGAAAAGAACATTACCAAGTACTGTTTTCCAGGGCAGAAGGCGGGTTTCCTGGAAGATAAACGAAATCTTTTCTTCCGGAAAACCGCTGACTGATCCGGAATCCGCCCGGGTGATCCCTCCCATAAGATTAAGCAAAGTCGTTTTACCGCATCCCGATGGGCCGAACAGACAGGTAATAGAGCCGGGTTTGAATTCCAGGGAGAATTGATCCAGGATGACCCGATCCTTGTAAGATTTTGCAATATTTTCGAGTTTCAGGCCCATTGTTTCCACCTTATAGAACGCTTTTCAACCAACCGGATAATCCATTCAAAAACAGCACTGACGAGAATTGCAATCACCGTCCATGCTATTACCTCCGAAACAAGCAGGTAACTTTGGGCATCCTGCATCATTGCACCGATCCCGTACCGAGGTTGACTCAGGACTTCGCCGATGATCACCGACCTCCATCCGAAGCCGATAGCGGTGGATATCCCGCTGTAAAGGTAGGGTAGGATCGACGGCCAATATATATCTGTCAAAATCCTCCTCTTTTTAATATGATACAGATGGGCCATCTGGATAAATGCCGTGTCCGTTTCACGGATTCCCTGACTGATATTGATAGCCAGGATAGGAAACATGGTGAGAAATCCGATAAAGACCGGAACCTGTTCAGCCTTAAACCAGATGAGAGCCAGTAAGATAATCGCCACCACCGGGGTTGAACGTAAGGTAATTAAAATTGGTTTGAATCCGGCTTCGATTCCGGAATTTAACCCGGCGGGGATCCCGATGAGGATGGCTCCGGTAAAAGCGAAAAGGAACCCGATAAGCCCGCGTAAAAGTGTAAATCCTAAAGATGAAAGGAAATCAGGCTTTCCGGCCACATTGATCAATGAGTTTAAAGTATCAAGGGGACCAGGCAGGATTTGCCGTGAGTTGAATGATCGGGATAGCCATTCCCACCCGATTACCAGGATCACAATGGCACAAAGGCTAATAATCCGGTTTCTGACAGATGAATTGTTCATCGGGTAATTTGCCGCCAACGGCGTCCGGATTAAAAGTAAAAAAAACTTGAAGGTACTGTCCAATTTCAGACCTTATTTCAGAAGCATATCTGAATTTCAGGTTGCATCGGGGGATCGAGTTGACGGCTATTGCAGGATCCGGCAGGATATTATGGAAAACAATCCTTCCGGCGGCCTGTTCCGGATGTAAATTAACCCGGTCAATCGAACGTTTCCAGGCTTCGCAGATCTTTCTGATCCAATCCGGATGATCGCGGATGAAGTCCTTCCTTCCCATCAGTGCGGTTTGGGGCATCGATGGATTTCCGGGAAAGGCTTTTGCCCATTCAGCATTCAAATCCATTATTTGAAGGATCGAAGGATTCCGGGCACGGGCCAGACTGACCAGTGGCTCCGAAATTACCGCGAGTTCAGCCTGACCTGCACTGACCGCATTTGCGAGATCGATATGTGTCGGAAAGGAGTAATCCAGGATAACATCCCGGTCTGGTTTAAATCCATGAATTTTAAGTAGATAACGAAAAAGAATATCTGGTGTGGCCCCTTTGCCCATCAGGAAAATTCTCTTGTTTTTAAGAGACTGCCAGCTGTGGATGCTGGTGTCGGACCCAAAAAGGTAAAGAGTACCCCAAACGGGAATTGCAATTACTTGATAAGGAAGGTCTTTGTTGTAGAGAATGGCCCCTATGTTGAGAGGAAGCACGGCCAGTTCCGGCTTGTCTTTCAGTATCCTGGCCCTTACCAGCACGGGCTCATCAAGGATTTCGACATGCAGTTTCTCCGGAATGACCTGATCCGGGCTGTCGATCAGGTAAATCATACCCATCGCAGAAGGCCCTTTCAAGGTCAGGAGCGTCACACTCTTGTCCTTGACTTGGCCTGAATGGCAACCGCTCAGGATCAGTACAAGAGTCAGAAAAACAGCGGGTATTCTTTGCATATTATTCCGAAAAAAATCAGATTTTCTGCACCCGGATAGCACTGATTGATTTGTTGGTAACCAATCGGATCAGATAACTTCCGGGTGCCACCGGATTCTGGTTTTCATCATCGCCTGCCCAGGTAAACCGGTTTTCGCCCACTGTAAAGGAACCCTGGTGAAGTACTTTAACCTGTTTGCCCGACATATCATAAGCCGACAGTTCTCCGGCCATATTCTGATTAAAACTAAACGTTACCTGCAGCTGGGTATTGAACGGGTTTGGATAGGCTTTAATATCTATCTGACTATTAGCTATTGGATTAGTACCTTCGGCTGCCGGGAGTGGGATTGTGTACATCGACCTGCCAAAAGTGGCAGCAGTAAGCATGCGGGTAGGCGCATGAAGATAGAGGTCAAGGACGGCAACTTTTGGTAATCCGGTTCCATAAATCTCCCAGGTAATTCCTCCGTTTCGCGTTATAAAAACACCCCCGTCAGTACCAATATACCAGGTGTCTTTGATAACCGGATCCAGAACGATGCTGTTTACCGGGAAATCCGGAAGGTTTCCTGAGATGTCTTCCCACGTCTGACCATTATTGGAGGTGCGGTAAACGTGAGGAAGGTAGGAATCCCAGCGGTATCCTGAAATTGTGACGAATGCTACTGCCTTGTCAAAAGAACTTGTCTGAACACAGGTGATCCAGCGGTCAGGGAGGTTGGTGGAGATGTTAGTCCAGGTGGTTGTGCCATTTAAGGTATTCCAGACGTTTCCATCATCTGTTCCGACATAGATTATATTGGCATCCAGGGGTGATACCGAGATGGTTGTAAGGGTTCCATAATTGACATTAACACCCGGGCCATTGGTCAGATCGCTGGATACCGGCCGCCAGGACTGCGCACGGTTGGTTGATTTGTACAAACGGTTTGATCCAAAATAGAGAATGGATGGATTTTGCGGATCCAGTTCGAGCGGACTCTTCCAGTTCATGCGGTCGCCGCCGCTGATTCCCTGAGTGCCACCCAGAAAACTGGATGCGCCATCAATCGACCGTCCTAATCCGCCATATTGATACTGGGCATATACATAATTATTATCGGTGGGATCTACCTTGACCACAAAACCATCACCGCCATAAATCGATTGCCAGCGGTTTATCATCCCGTTAGTCACTCTGATGGTCCCGTTATCCTGGGTTCCGCCGTAATACCGATCCGGATTCAGGTAATCTACCTCGCAGGTATAAAATTGGGTAATCGGCAGATTTTCAATATGAAACGAAGTGGCTCCCGCAAATTTGGAGACATATAGACCTCCATCGCTGCACAATAATGACAGTGCATTATCCTTGGGATGAACAAACACGCCGTGCATATCCACATGAGCAGAACTGAAAGTATTTGTCCAGGTAGTGCCTCCATTGGTAGTTTTATAAGCCTGTAAGCCTGACACATAAGCGATGTTCGGGTTAATCGGATCGACATCAATTTCACTGAACCACCACCAGTATGAAGAATTTTCACCCAATTCAGCGGTCTTTGACCAGTTATCTCCGCCATTAGTCGTTTTGTATATACCATTCAGGTATCCTGTTGAATCAGTATAGGTTGCATATAATGCTGATGGATTTGAATCTGAAATATCGATTCCGATCCTTCCCACATCGCCTTTCGGCAAACCATTCAGGAGTTCCGACCAGGTATCCCCACCGTCGACCGACCGCCACAGACCGCTGGTTTTGCCGCCATAGCTCTGATAGGGTGGGCGACGGGTTCTTTCCCACATGGCTGCATACAGGATTTTACTGTTTTGCGGATTGATACAAAGATCTGATGCTCCGGTTGAATCGTTCAGGTAGAGAATTTTCTCCCATGTAGTTCCTCCATCTTTTGTTCGAAAGATTCCCCGTTCTGCATTATAGGAGAAAAGATGACCCATAGCTGCCACATAAACCGTATCAGGATTCAATGGGTCAATTTTAACCCTGCCGATGCTTCCAACAGAAGTCAGTCCGCAATGTATCCAGGTACCACCGGCATCCAGGGATTTGTATACCCCGTATCCTTCATAAGTGTGCGAACCTCCGCCGGCATTGGGTTCACCTGTGCCGACAAAAAGTATATCTGGGTTGGTTTTTGCAATATCCATGTCTCCAATTGAGAGAGCCACAGCGTTATCAAATATTGGTGTCCAGTTTGTCCCAAGGTTTGTTGATTTAAATATGCCTCCCGATGCAGATCCAAGATAGATGGTGTTTTTATCAGTTGCCGGCATCTCAATATCGGTGATCCGTCCGCCAATATTTACCGGCCCTACAAGTGTCCAACTCTCCTGGCCCGATTTTAATCCATTTTTTTCCATGGCCAGAGTCTGTTCCATCGCTTTGTAATACAGGTCGGAACGAAGTTCAGTATATGGATAGGCACGTTGACGGTAAAACCAATCGTTTGGAAACTTGCCAGCCTCTTCATTTTCAATTTTATTATTCTTCTGGCAGCCTGCCAGAAAAAAAGTTACTACTGCTACCACCATGGAACTCAACAGGAAAAACGAAGCCTTTTTCATAAAACAGATCTATTTAGGCTACTAAAGTAAGCCATTCCGTGTTAGGTTCATGAAAAATCAACCACAATAGGCACATTAGATCACATTAGTATTAGATCAAACCGAAGATCCCAATCAAGGTAAAGACCTCTGAATACAAGGGCGACAGTTAATGAACATCTATTGTGAACTATTGTGCCTAGTGTGGTGATCTGGTTTTTGTATTGAATAATAGTTGTCTTTTAAAATAAAATTCATATCTTTGTTATCGAAATAACAATGATCTGAGTGGAAGTTGTTTCGACCACAAGGATATAATTATCAATCTGATCCGGAGGATTTACTAATGGAAAAGAGAATAGGAAGTGTTTTAATTCTGCTTCAGGAAAAAGAATCAGCACCACAGGTAAACGCAATTATCTCCAGTCATTCTTCCATTATTATCGGCCGTCAGGGCTTGCCGATTAATAATTCCATATCGGGAATTATTTCTTTGGTTCTTGAAGGTACAACGGATCAGATCGGTTCCTTATCCGGGCAACTTGGCCGCGTTAAAGGGGTTGAAGTAAAATCGATTGTACTTAAAATCAAGGATCATGATGAAAAAAATTAAACTCTTCTTTGTGCTGCTGTCTATCATAGCAGCTTCAGCAGCCGGTCAAAACCTGAGTATTTCAGGGAAGGTCACTGATACCGGAACAGGTCAGGGTTTAGCCTATGTATTTATCCAGGTAAAAAATAATTCAACTCTTAATGTTTTTAGCGGATTAACTGATCAAAACGGAGATTTTATCCTTAAAAACCTGGCTGCAGGTAATTATCTTTTATCCGTCAGCAGTCTGGGCTATTATCCGGTAACCATTAAAGTCCGGGTTGGTGATGCCAGTCAGGGCGCGGTTAAGATTGAGCTGAAGCCTGCCCTGATCCCCCTGGGTGAAGTCCAGGTATCGAGTTTGCGATACAATAAGCTGGAAAGGGATGTGGCCTTGCCGGTTACCGTTGTACCGCGTGAATATTTTCCGCGCCAGTCAGCTATTACACTGTCCGATGTTTTATCCCGTGAGCCCGGTATCTCCCTGTTTCGCGACGGAGGCTGGAGTACATCGATCAATATACGGGGTCTGGGTGAGAACCGGATGGTAAGCCTGGTGGATGGAAACCGTATTGAAACGGCATCAGACCTGGTGGCTGGATTATCCATGTTCGATGTAAATGAGATTGAACGGGTTGAAATTATCAAAGGGGCCGCATCGTCGATTTATGGTACCGGTGCACTGGGTGGAGTAGTCAACATACTGACCCAAAAGGGGCAATTTTATGACCGTCCCATTATTCATGGTTCAGCCACAGGTGTTTACCAGGCGGTCAATAATCTTCTCGGAACCCATATTGCCGTGGAATCGGGATCAAAGGCATGGAAAGTACGTTTAAGCGGGGGGTATCGTACGGCAGGAAATTATAATACTCCGGATGGCGTGCAGCCAAATTCTCAGTTTACCGATCAGAATGTGAATGCAACTCTGGGAATCAGGCCGTTGGTCAATCATGAACTGGAGATCAATGCCCAGCATTTTCAAGCTTTCAATGTTGGAATACCTGGCGGTGCCCCATTTGGCTCATTGGCAACAGCTACCTACCCGGAGGAAAGAAGGCAGCTGATTTCGGGAAAATATACCATTAAGAATCTGTTTCCTAAAATGGATGAAATCAGCCTTCGTATTTACCATCAGTATATTTTGAGGGATGTGGAGCTGATTCCCAACACCCCGGCTACTGTGATCGGAAACACCCGGCTGACAGCTGAAAAAGTCCTCCCACGCGGCGAGCACAATACGAGCGGAATGGTGTTGGAAACCAAATGGAAAACAGGAAAAAAGAGTCAGTTGGTGGGCGGTATCGATCTATGGCAGAGGAAACTGGTTACCTCAAGAGATAAATATATCAACCAGGGTATTCTGGATGCATTTGGGGAGGTCACAACAACCATGGAGGTTATCCGGTCGGAGAAACCCAACCCGGATTCACGATTTGCCAGTGCCGGGATCTTTGTTCAGCATGAATCGAGCCTTCTAAATGATAAGTTGGAGCTGACCCTCGGAGCACGGTTGGATCGGATTCGGGTTGCGAATGACTTGGGACTCGACCCGTTTGGCCTTACCATTAATGGCGTGGTAAAAGATCCTGTCCCGAACCAAAGGATTATTTTTGCAGCCGATACGATTGGTGCATGGTCATGGTCGGCTAATGCCAGTGCCCTTTATCATCTGATTAAAAACCTGGATCTTACGGCGAACGTAGGGCGCTCCTTCAGAAGTCCTTCGCTGGAGGAAAGGTTTAAATACATCGACCTGGGTTCAAAAGTCCGGCTGGGTGATCCGAATCTAAAGCCCGAAAAAGGCCTGTTTGGTGATATCGGCCTGAGAATCTGGAAAGATCGTCTCCAGGTTCAGGCAAATGGATTCATTAATTATCTGAATGATATGATAGTTGAAACTCCAGGTGTTTTTATATATATCTTAAATACAGGGCCTGACGCCGGGCTGACCGATACACTGCCTGCATTGAAGAATGCCAATGTCGCCAGCGCGCTGTTGACCGGATTCGATGCATCCGTTAACTACCAGCTTTTCAGCAATACAGTGATTTATACCAAAGCTTCTTATGTGAGAGGCATCAATTTGCAGCAGAAAGAGGATCTTCCGCTTATTCCTCCATTCTCCGCGGGAGTCGGCTTTCGTTATCATGTTCCGGGGGTTTTTACCGTTGAATGGACTACCCATTGGGTAGCAGCACAGAAGAAAATTGCAATCGGAGAAACAGCCACTAAGAGCTATTTCCTGTCAGATTTCTCCTTGTATTCAGCTACCAAAGAATTGGGGGTAACTTCTTTCCAGTTGTTTGCCGGAGTTGATAATGTATTTAATAAGTCATACCGGAATCATCTGGCAACCAATCGCGGAATGATTTTGGTTGAACCGGGGCGGAATGTGTTTGTAAAGTTGGTGATGCGGTTTTAACAGGTTGCAGGTTGCAAGATGCGAGTTGCAGGTTGTTGTGATTGTTGTGATTGTTGTCGGTTGTTGTCGGTTGTCAGTTATCAGTTGTCGGTTGATTTTAAGTAGCGTGTGGGGGCCCCGACCTTCGCCGGGGCGACAACGCTTTTGCGGGAATTACGCACAAGCTCCTGTCATCCCCGCGAAAGCGGGAACCTTTTGACGCTACTCTGAATTCTGCAGGACCGATACCCGATCTCTAACGGGTAGCCAATATTTTTCTGACCAGATTCCCCATGCTGGTACCCAACTGATTGACCAAATCAATCGGGATTGAGCAATGTAGTCCGGAATTTGCCACAGCTAGTTCAAGATGGGGCAAGAACCGTCTGAATTGCAGGTTGTTTTTTCGGTAACCCCCAATAAGTTTAGAAACTTCTTTTTCAAGGAATCTGCGATTTGCCCGAACTGAATCTTTGGGATTTTCTAAGAGGATTGCAGGATCATAGTCACTCAAATCCGATACATGCATCAATAACCATAATTCAAAGCAGGGATTTGTAAATGCGATATTGTACCCGCGCTGACGACATTGATCAAGGATCTGTAATACTTGATCAGCACTGTTGTTTTGCCTATCCCGGTCGAAAACGATTCAAAGTTCATCCGAATCAATTCCGGAATCCTCAACGTATTTATCGAGAAGCCCGACTATGTATTCAGGAGAGCTTCGAGTATCCCCTGGGTCCTGTTTTTCAAGTATATCAATTATCACCCTGCCATGAATTCCCAATTCATCGGCATAAAGGTTAAACCCCTGAAAATAAATATCCTCAGTTAAACCCTCTGTGGAAATAACGAAAACTCTTTGCGGTTCCCTTGTCCCCTCGGGACGACCTCGTAGACCATAAGGCCGGTTATGTCTGAGTCTTGTCATCACTATCAGTTTAAACGGCCCGATTCGAGAAATTCTAACGTGGGAATGGCACCATATCGGCCAAGCAGATAATCCTTGCGCAACTCTTTATCAGGACGTACTTTAAACTCATTCATTGAATACAATTCAGAATGCCCATCTGCCTTGCGCTCGATGAACCAGATCTCATCCCGACGCAACAACCTCAGATTCTGTAACGAAGATTCGTGTGTTGTAACGATCAACTGGTTTGAAATGCCCCGACTCTGTTCAAAAAACAACTTGATGAATGCTTCCGATAAATGGGGATGTAGACTGCGATCAAGTTCATCCACAATAAATACCGTTTCTGAACTGCTAAGTATATCCAGGGCTGGAATCAGGTCCATCAGGCGGTTTGTCCCATCCGATTCTTCATTGCAGTCAAATAGGACTTGCTTACCGTCTTTATCTGTATGAACCAATACCAGCTTTTTACCTCTAAGTTTACCACTGTCATCTAACCAGATCGCATAGGATACTTTTTTAATCTGCAAAAATTTAGTTGTCTTACTCCTAAGATCGCTCAGAATCTTTTTCCGGTCGGTGTCATGTAAAGTCCCGAGCTCTTCCTCAATATCGACTTCTGTAAACAAGGCTTTATTGATTCCGGTATCCATGGCCTTAAGAAACCTGGTTAAAATTTCAGTAAACTTTTCATTACTTTTGGGAAATGTCATGCCCTTGTATCTGGAGTCCGGATAAACAATGACCAGCGAATACTTAAACCATTGAAAAACATCAACGAAATGAACCGCTGATTCAACTTCCTCTAAGTTTCTGGTGTTGACCTGCTGCAATAATAACTGATCTGGTTTAAGGTCCTTGGCGTAAATATCAAAGCGAACAAGGTCATCTTTCGATGCTTTTAGTCCGTATTTCACCCGGATCTTGTCCAGTGAATCTAGAACCCGTTCAAAAATCAGATATTTCCTTGTTTTACCGATCCTGTAAAGGAACTCTTCATTTACAACTTGCGTTGCGAGCTGGAGAGCAAAACCATAGGAGTAAAGGGTTTTACCAGCTTTAATCTCAAATTCAAAGCGCGAAGGTTTTTTGGCTCCATCAGGATCCAGCCTAAAATGCTTATTAAGGGATTCAACCCCGTCAGAACCATTTAGAATGAATTGTTGGGCAAAGTGAATGGCTTTAACCAGATTCGACTTGCCTGAGGCATTTGGACCATAAATCACAGCTCCTTTCAAAATGTTGAAATCCTTGAAGGTGACGTAATGATCAGGTAACCGGCGTTCACTCCCAGCAATCATACTGAATTCCATCTCCTCCCGGAAGGAGAGAAAGTTTTCGACATTAAAGCGGATTAGCATGGCTTATTGTATTACGGAAAAATCGATCAAAAGTATAAATTTCTTCAAAAAATCATATTAATATGTGCAATTTTAACGAAAATATCGTCACAAAGTTGTTTTTAATTGTAAATAATACATTTCGTATGTCTTGTTGAACACATGCAGGGTTCCAACCGACACCCCATACCCAATACCTGATACCTGATCTCAAATCTTTCCCCAAAACAGCGAGTTCAGAAAAAGCTTGTGCATTCCGGCCCAGTAACCGCGGAAGAGAGGGTCATCCAAAAACAGGATGACCTTACCGTTTCCAAGAGACTGACGCTGAATGGCTGAAGAGCTCTTCAGGAGGGCCAGGTTGGTTTTATTTACATATCCGGAAAGGAGCGGGTTAGAGGAAAAGACAGCCGGATTTTCATAAACATCCTGACATGGTTTGTAAAACGATGAGCTTTTTTTAAAAATCGCAAGTTTTCCGGAATGGTAGCCGTATGCCATGGGATGGGTAGTATCTAATTCAGCCAGGAATATTGTACCCGGTATCGACCGGCCTGCAGCATCTTCGTTTCTTTTCCCATAGGGCCTTATTTCCGGGGAGGAAGCCTTATCCTCCGCCACTTTTTCTATGGAGGTTAATTTTGCAAAACCGTTTCTTGAAAGGAAGATGCATCCTGATTCAATCCCAATCAAAGTACCCCCTTTCCGCACCCATTCTCGAAGCTTATCCAAAGCAGGTTCATCGAGATCATAGGAGCCTGTCAGAATTATAGTTGTGTACGAATCAAGATTGATCGATGAATACTTACTGATATCCGCTATAGTTAAAGGAATAATAAATCGGGTATCGAGGAGATGCCAGATTTCTCCGGTGATCCCGCTGTTTCCGGCACCGGAGAAAGTGAGGATCTTCGGTAAAGTCAGATCACTGAATTTCCTGCTGCCCAGGTCGGGACCGTCAGGAGAATACCCGGTTGGGGCCGAATACATTGACAAACCATCGGTATTGACCAGTTTCGTCAGAATATAAAAGAGATCAGGTCCGGATATCGGTTGATTCTGAGCGGGTATCAGCAGGGTTCCCGGCTGAAAACGTATCCTTTTCTGTCCGAAGTCCATCAGAAAAGGGGATATTGCGATTTTGACGTGTATGCCCTGATTCAGAATCTGGTACAACGATTTATGTACCAGGTAAGGATCGCAGGGAATGAGATAACCAACCTGATTCTCTGTACCAATTACCTGACCGGTTACTTCAGGCAAGGTTTGAACGATATTTTTACCCGATATTTTGGCAATGTTTTTCAAATCGATCGGTTCAAATTGTATTCCCATGGCCATTGGCAAGGTCCATGCACTGACATCATAAAAAGTGCTGTCGGCAAATTTGGTAACGGGTTCAAACAGAGACCTGATCAGCCGATACTGGATCTGGCCGGAGGGCACAAACCAGGCGCTGGATGGTTCGAACAGGCTCCCATTGATTTCTATAGGCTTATCGAGGTTGGCCACCCTGATTTGGTGCTGGAGCAAAAGGTCCAGCATCATCCTGGATTTATATGGGTCCTGATTATCTCCAAAGATGTACCCTTTAATGGATGAGTTTTCACCTTCGGTGAGTGCAGTCTTGTAGAAATCGGCCATATAATACTGGAGTTCTTTCTTCAGGTCAGTCGCAGCTGCGAGGGTTGACAAGGAAACAGTGACCTGATTCCGGATGGTAAATGGAAAAGTGAGCGGACCGTTTGCTGTTTGCCGGAGATGTCCGCGACTACTGGCCTGTTCGAATAGAATCCCGATTGAACCGTTAATATCGGGGTACGACGATCCTTTACCGAAATAGAAATCATCAAAGGTTTCTTCTGTAAAATACAATGAACCAATCTGATCCAATGCCTTTGCATGGTAGGTCCCGATTTTTTGGGTCAAAGCGAAATTGCCGGGTGGAACCAGGGGATTTGATCGTGCAGGCACACCGGGTTGAAAGAAGAAGGTTGAATTTGATCCCATTTCATGATGATCGGTCACCACATTGGGCTTCCAGTAATGAAACTGGGCCACCAGTGCCCTTGTTTCCGGATGCTGTAAAAGCAGCCAGTCGCGGTTGAGATCAAACCAGTAATGATTGGTCCGGCCGCCCGGCCAGGGTTCCTGAAACTCAAATGAATTGGGATCTGAATTATTAATCTGGCTTTTCCTCGTATTTACAAGGGAAGCAAAGCGATTGAGCCCATCGGGGTTCAGGCATGGATCGAGCAAAATAACCGTCTGATCCAGCATTTGCACAATATTCTCATTTTCACAGCCGGCAAGATAATAAGCCACCACAGGTACCGCATTGGCCCCGCTGGGTTCATTTCCATGAATACTGTATCCCAGCCAGACAACGAGCGGGTCTTTTCCCTTCATGTTGTATTGTGTTCCCGGATTCAGGACTGCAAGATGATTCCGGCGAAGTTTATCGAGGTTTTGCTGGTTATCGGGGGAAGTTATAATCAGTTGAATAAGAGGTTGTTTCTCGTAAGTTTCGCCGATCCTGACGATACTGATCCGATCCGAAGCCTGGTCCAAAGCTTCCAAATACCGTATGAGTTTGTCATAGGTCAAATGATATTCACCAGTTTTGAATCCGATAACTGACTCCGGAGTCGGAATGGCTGGATTGTATCTGGAATCTGCCGGCAGATAATAATCGAGACCGGATTGGGCAAATAGATTGCTGAGGCTTGATATCCAAAGGATAACAATTAAAAATTGTCGCATTTTATTCGAGTTTTTAACCTCCTGAAATTAAGCTATCCAACATTAAGAACCAAGAATAAAATCCGGGATGATTTTATTTTGTAATGAGGCTGGAACACTTAACAATGGAAATAACTTATTAGATTTAGACCACTGAAAAGTATAATCAAAATGTCTGTATGATTAATCGTGAGTTGCTGAATCCCAGAAGTATAGTTATTGTTGGAGCATCGAATGACATCCGGAAACCCGGGGGAAAAATACTCAAGAACATTATTGACCATGGGTATCGCGGCCAACTGTATGTTATTCATCCCAAAGCATCAGAAGTTCAGGGAGTTAAATCTTATTCTGATACAGACAGCCTGCCGCAGACGGATTTGGCTATTCTGGCCATTCCAGCCTCAATGTGTCCGGAAATTGTTAAAGAATTAGCCACCACCAAACAGACCAGGGCGTTTATCATAATTTCCGCCGGATTTTCGGAGGAGAATGCTGCAGGTGCAAGTCTGGAACACGAAATTGTGGCTATTTTGAATGAAACCGGCAGTTGCCTGATTGGTCCAAATTGTATCGGTGTTATAACTACTTCTTATGCAGGTTGTTTTACCTTACCGATTCCAAAGCTTGATCCCAAAGGAGTTGATTTTATATCCGGTTCCGGAGCAACAGCTGTTTATGTAATGGAATCGGCCATTCCCAATGGTTTGACTTTCTCCACTGTATTTAGTGTCGGCAATTCGGCCCAGCTTGGAGTAGAAGATATTTTGGAATATCTCGATGAAAGTTTTGATCCGGAAACTTCAAGCCGGGTTAAATTATTGTACCTCGAAAGTATACGGAAACCCGATAAACTGCTCAGGCATGCTTCGTCGCTGATTCGCAAGGGTTGCAGGATCGCTGCGATAAAGTCCGGAAGTTCTGAGGCTGGAAGCCGTGCAGCCTCTTCACATACCGGCGCGCTTGCCAGTCCTGATACCGCCGTTGATGCGCTTTTTAAAAAAGCCGGAATTGTCAGGTGTTACAGCCGCTCGGAACTGACCACTGTGGGAGCCCTCTTTATGCATAATAAATTGGAAGGGAACAGGCTTGCTATTATTACCCACGCTGGCGGACCCGCAGTGATGCTAACAGATGTCTTATCTGATGGTGGCCTGGAGGTTCCCCTAATTTCAGGTAAACCGGCAGAGCAATTACTTATCAGGCTTCATCCCGGTTCATCCGTTGCCAATCCGATAGATGTTTTGGCAACCGGTGGGGTCGAGCAATTAGACGCGGCAATAGAATGTGTTGATAAAGAGTTGGATAATATCGATGGAATGTGTATCATCTTTGGCAGTCCGGGTCTATTTTCCGTGGAGCCGGTGTACAAACTGATCGATGAAAAGATGAAAACCTGCCGCAAACCGATTTATCCGATATTGCCTTCAACGGTAAATGCCAGCGAAGAGATCGGATTTTTCCTGGCCCGCGGCCGGATAAATTTTCCCGATGAGGTACTCTTCGGCCAGGCTCTCGTAAAATCCCGCCAGGCACCTGAGCCATCGCTAGCCAGTTCTAATCTGCAAACATCTGCACACCAAAAGATCAGAAAGTTGATTGACCAGTTTTCTGATGGTTATCTGGCACCCGACCAGGTTCAGAAATTGCTGGATGCGGCAGGAATTACCAGGATACCCGAGCGAGTGGTCAATACTTTCGAAGAGGCAGTAAGTTCAGCACTTTCCTTAGGCTTTCCGGTTGTTATGAAAGTAGTTGGCCCGGTTCATAAAACAGAGGTCGGCGGGGTGCTCCTGAACCTTGCCAACCATGAGGATGTTGTGAACGCCTTGAACCGGCTCATGTCGATCGACGGCTCAACAGGGGTGCTCTTGCAACCGATGCTCAAAGGACGGGAACTTTTTGTCGGGGCCAAGCGGGAGACCCCCTTTGGACATTTGATCATGATAGGTTTGGGAGGGATCTTTATAGAAATTTTAAAAGATGTTCAGGCCGGTCTGGCACCTCTATCGAGATCGGATATCTCTCTTATGATCAATAATCTGAAAAGTAAAAAACTTTTGGATGGGGTGCGCGGACAGCAATATATTGCCATTGAGAAGTGGATCGATCTGATCATCGGGGTTTCTGACCTTGTGGTATCAGCTCCCGAGATTGCTGAAATGGACCTGAATCCGGTGATGGGTTTAACTGATAAGGTAGTAGCGGTCGACGCCAGGATCAGGATCGAAAAGTAACAGCGAAATTTGTAATTTTGCAGAAACAACTTTTAGAGATGGATAAAATTGCGATTCTATTTGGTCCCACTGGTGGCAACACCGAGAAGGCCGCACGGATGGTTGCCAAAGCCTTTGGTGAGGACCAGACCCACCTGATTCCAGTTAAAGACGCACAGGAAAGTGATTTAATGCCTTTCTCCAGGATTATTTTCGGCGGTCCAACCATTGGAACCCATACCTGGTCGGATGACAATCAAAAAAAAGATTGGGATATTTTTCTGACGCGTTTGTATAAGATGAATCTGAAAGGGAAAAGCTGTGCAGTTTTCGGACTTGGCGACCAGGTGAGTTACTCCTTTAAGTTCGTTGATGATATCGGAATCATCGCTGATCATGCAGTTCAGGCCGGTGGTAAATTGGTTGGATTGGTTGATCCTGAAGGGTACACCTTCGACGAGTCGAAAGCATTCCGGAATGGGAAGTTCCTTGGACTGCCGTTGGATGAAGATAATGAACCAGAACTAACACACGAGCGGATAAACCATTGGGTTGAACTATTAAAGACTGAGTTTTAATAATGAAAAAATAAAAAAAACGGTGACTTCGGTTGCCGTTTTTTGTTTTAACAAAATGAAATTTGAAACGCCGACCAATCTGATCAACCCGGATACGTGCAAAAAAAACATCCGGACCATGGCAGACAAAGCATCCCGGTCAGGGGTTATTTTCCGGCCACATTTCAAGACCCATCAATCAATTTCATTTTTTTTTGGATGGCGGAATTGCAGATTACTTTATGGGAATTTGACTATCTTCAATCGTTAGATTAATAAAATAATTATCTTGCTCGATGGTACAAAGCACTCCAATTGACAGCAAAATTGTAGGGGAACAGATTGCACTCTCCAACCTGCCTGACCTGGGCTATGCTTCGATCAGGGAGATCGTCAGGCTGGTGAACAAGATCGAACAACTTACCGGAGAAAAATTTATCAGGATGGAGATGGGCGTACCCGGTCTGGAGCCGCCAGAAATCGGCATTGAAGCCGAGATAGCTGCCTTGCACAAGGGCGTTGCGTCCAAATATCCTAATATTGAGGGTGTTCCCGAACTGAAAAGGGAGACCATGCGGTTTGCAAAGCTGTTCCTGAACATTGATGTTAACGAAGAGGCTTGTATTCCATGCGTTGGATCCATGCAAGGAGCCATGGCTGCTTTTATGGTAGCCAATCGCTCCGACCGGAATAAACTGGGAACACTGTTTATCGATCCTGGTTTTCCGGTCCAAAAGCAGCAATGCAGGGTGCTCGGTCATGACTTTGAGTCATTTGATGTGTACGATTATCGCGGAGAAAAGCTCCGACCGAAACTGGAATCTTACCTATCAACCGGGAAAATATCAACATTGCTCTATTCAAATCCTAATAATCCTTCCTGGATCTGTTTTACTGAAGATGAGCTGAGGACTATCGGCACACTGGCAGATAAGTATGATGTTATCGTGATTGAGGATCTCGCCTATTTCGGAATGGATTTCCGCAAGGATTATTCACAGCCGGGGCAGGAACCCTATCAACCTACAGTGGCAAATTATTGCAGCCACTGGCTTCTTCTCATCTCCAGCTCAAAGGCTTTCTCCTTTGCCGGTGAACGGGTTGGAACCTTGATTATCAGTGATAAGTTGTTTAACCGGGTTTACCCGGATCTGAAACGATATTATACGTCGGACGAGTTTGGCTATTCCATGATCTATGGAGCGTTATATGCCTTATCTTCAGGCGTTTGTCATTCCGCACAATACGGATTAGCTGCTATGATGAAAGCAGCCAATGATGGTCAATTCAATTTTGTTGAAATGGTTAAGGAGTATGGCAGAAGAGCGCATGAACTTAAAAAGATATTTATCGAAAATGGATTCAATATCGTGTATGATACCGATATTGACCAACCGGTTGCAGATGGTTTCTATTTTACCTTATCGTATCCCGGACTTACGGGTTCGGCATTGCTGGAGCATTTGCTCTATTATGGGGTGAGTGCCATTTCATTAATAATTACCGGCAGTACCAGAATAGAAGGACTCAGGGCATGCGTTTCCCAGATTCATCCAACCCTGTATCCGGTATTGGAATCCAGGCTTAGACAGTTTCATAAAGATTTTTCAATATAGCAAAACATATGGCAAAAATGAAAGGGGCGATAGTGGTGGACATTGAGAAATGCAAAGGTTGCGAGGTTTGCAGAGTAGCTTGTCCAAACGATGTCATCGCCATGGCACATGAGGTGAACCACAAAGGTTACCATTACGCGTTTCAGGAACACCAGGAGGATTGTGTCGGATGCGCTAACTGTGCAGTTGTTTGTCCGGATGGTGTAATTACGGTGTATAAAATAAAATTGTCCGATTAATCATAAAATTGCTGGATGATGAAGGAATTAAAACTGATGAAAGGCAACGAAGCGGCAGCAGAAGGGGCTATCCGTGCCGGGGCCGATGGTTATTTCGGTTATCCGATCACTCCCCAGTCGGAAGTGATGGAATACCTGATGGCCGAACAGCCTGAGAAACGCACCGGCATGGTGGTATTACAGGCTGAAAGCGAACTTGCTGCTATTAATATGGTATATGGTGCTGCCAGTACCGGTAAGAAGGCAATGACGAGCTCCTCCAGTCCGGGAATCAGCCTGATGCAGGAAGGAATATCCTATTTGGCAGGGGCTGAATTGCCCTGCCTGATTTTGAATGTGGTCAGGGGAGGCCCGGGACTGGGCACGATCCAACCTTCGCAAGCCGACTACTTTCAGTCTACAAAGGGAGGCGGTCATGGCGATTACCGGTTAATCGTTCTGGCACCTTCTTCGGTCCAGGAAATGTTTGATTTTGCCTTCCTTGGTTTCGATCTGGCCTTTAAATACCGAAACCCTGTTTTAATGCTTTCCGATGGCCTCATCGGGCAGATGATGGAAAAAGTGGAACTCCGCGAACAGCTGCCAAGAACCACTTATTTTGACCGAAGCTGGACACTTACCGGAAAACCGGACGGTCAGGAGAGAAATATTGTTACCTCTCTGGATCTGGATGCTTCCCGGCAAGAGGTGCATAATCAGCACTTGCAGGAGAAATACCGGAAATGTCAGGCTAACGAGGTTCGTTATGAACTCCTGAATACTGAAGATGCTGAATATCTTTTTGTTGCGTATGGATCATCAGCAAGGATCTGCCAGAAAGCTATCCAGCTCGGACGTGAGGAGGGAATCAAAATCGGATTGCTGAGGCCAATCACCTTATGGCCTTATCCGGCAAAACCGCTCGCTGAACTGGCCCCTGGAATGAAAGGAATACTGAGCGTTGAGCAAAGCGCCGGACAAATGGTTGAAGATGTGAGGTTATCGGTCGGATGTGGAGTCCATATTGAACATTTTGGTCGAATGGGCGGCATGATACCTACTCCTGAAGAAGTACTCGAAAATTTGAAGAAACTGCTTATTACGAAATAGTTATGGACATAAAAGATATTATCAAACCAGAAAATCTGGTTTATCAAAAAACTCCGCTGATGACCGACAAACCGCTGAGCTATTGCCCGGGGTGCGGTCATGGCACTGCTCACCGTATACTGATGGAAGTGATTGAGGAGATGGGAATACAATCCGAAACTATTGGTGTAGCCCCGGTAGGATGTTCGGTGCTCGCCTATGATTTCATGAATGTGGACATGGTTGGAGCCTCCCATGGCCGTGCTCCTGCAGTTGCCACTGGTATCAAAAGGTGCTGGCCTGAAAAATTCGTGTATACCTACCAGGGCGATGGTGACCTGGCCGCCATCGGGACGGCTGAAACTATCCATGCCTGTAACCGCGGAGAAAATATCACAATCATTTTTATCAATAATGGGATTTATGGTATGACCGGCGGTCAAATGGCTCCAACAACGCTTAAAGGAATGAAAACCTCCACAAGCCCGTATGGCCGGGATATTGAAACGATGGGTAATCCTCTGAAGATGACTGAGTTGGTGGCTCAGCTTCCCGGAACCTGTTATGTTACACGTCAGTCGGTACATTCTCCCAGAAATGTTCGCCGGGCCAAAAAGGCTATCCGGACAGCATTTGAATCTCAGAAAGGGAAGAAGGGAACGTCGTTGGTAGAGATTGTATCTAACTGTAATTCGGGTTGGAAACTCGAACCGGTAGCGGCAAATGATTGGATGGTTGAAAATATGTTTCCGTTTTTTCCACTCGGGGATATCAAGGTTGATGGCAAACTGGTTAATAATCAATAAATAAACAAAGATCATGACCGAAGAGATTATAATAGCCGGTTTTGGCGGTCAGGGAGTCCTTTCAATGGGCAAAATCCTGGCATATTCAGCAATCATGCAAAACCAGGAAGTTAGTTGGTTTCCATCATATGGCCCTGAAATGAGAGGAGGTACTGCAAATGTCACGGTGATTCTGAGCGATGAAAGGATCAGTTCACCCATTTTGCATTTTTATGATACGGCCATCCTTCTCAATCAGCAATCACTTGATAAGTTTGAGAATTCTGTGAAGCAGGGCGGTGTTCTGCTTTTTGACAGCAATGGCCTGACCAGGCATCCCGAGCGCAAAGACATCCGGATTTACCGGGTGGATGCTGCAGATGCCTCTGCAAAGATGGAATCTGCCAAGGTAGGTAATATGATCGTTTTAGGCGGATTTCTGAAAATCAAACCGATCGTAAAGCTCGAAAACGTTTATAAAGGATTGGAGAAATCTATTCCCAAGAGATATGGTCATTTGCTTGAACTCAACAAGAAAGCCATTGCGGTAGGACAGGAGATTGTGGAAAAGGTTCGAGGTTAGGGGTTGTCGGTTATCGGTTGTCAGAGTTGTGATTGTTATGATTGTTGTGGTTGTTCCGAGTTGCAGGTTGCAGTTTCGGTGCAGAGACGCAAATATGCGTCAAGTGGGCCCCGCCTGTCAGAATTCGTACAGCGTCAAAGGGTCCCCGCTTTCGCGGGGATGACAACGCTCCGATTTTAAGTTTTGGGGTTTAATCCGCGAAGGAGTTCTTCTTGTGTTGCATGTGGAGGTAACGGTTGAGAAGACCGGGTGAAAAACGATCCAGATAGATTCCGAGTACCTCTTTGCCACCATAAACCAGCTCTCGCTTATTTTTGTAAACAGCTTTTACCATCTTTGAAGCCATAACCAGCGGGTCAATTCCTTTCTGCTGGTTGCGGCTCATTTTATTGAATTTTTCACCTGTCGGAGTGATGGCATTGACGGACACCTGCGTATGTATATATCCCGGGCAAACCAGGGTAATATTGATTCCATAATCTGCAACTTCCTGACGAATAGAATCGAAGAATCCGTGAAGGGCATGCTTGGCTGCGGCATAGGCTGAACGCAGCGGAGTGCCTATCTTGCCCATTACGCTGGAAGTAACCACAATATGCCCACTATTCTGTTTAATCATGCGGGGCAGAACCGCCTTGGTGAGCGCAATCACACTGAAATAATCAATGTCCATAACTTTCCGGTCGATCTCAATGGGAGATTCAATGGCCAATGCCCGGCTACTGATGCCGGCATTATTAAAAAGTACATCAATCCTTCCAAAACGGGCCATAACCTGATCCGTTAAGGATTGTACCTGGTCATACCGGTAAAGATCAGCCGGCAAAATCATGATGGCTTCGTTCGGTAATCCCGTTTGTGCTGCTACTCGTTTGAGCTCTTCCTCACGGCGGGCCGTCAAAACGAGATTGGCACCTTCGCGTGCACACACTAAGGCAAGCGCTTCACCAATACCGGACGAAGCACCTGTTATCCAGACTGTTTTATCTTTTAGTGTTTTCATTGGTTTATCTCTTTGACGAAAATAGTAATTCATTTCAAGGAATACCTGAATAAACATTCTTTTCTGTGACCTCTTCATTTGTATCTTTACCGACTGAAAAAATGAGACTATGATTGAGAAAAGGATTACGGGGATACAGCAGATTGGAATTGGGGTTAAGAATCTGAATGAAGCCTGGAAATGGTACAAAAAGGCTTTCGGGATGGATATCCGTGTATTTGAAGATGATACCGTGGCTGAACTGATGCTTCCCTATACAGGGGGTGAGCCAAGGCAGCGGCATGCTGCTTTAGCTGTTAATATTCAGGGTGGCGGAGGATTTGAGATCTGGCAATATAAAGGAAGAATTCCTGAAGCCGCCGCTTTTTCACTGCAGGTTGGCGACCTTGGGATCTTTGCCGCCAAGGTGAAATCCAAAAACATCCGGAACAGTTTTCAGGAACTTTCTGATGCCGGGGTTTCTATTCTCGGAGGATTAGTTACGGCACCAAATGGTAAGCAACATTTCTTTGTAAAAGATCCTTTCAATAATATTTTCGATGTTGTAGAAGGGAATTCCTGGTTCCATGATGATAAAAAACATGGCGGAGGTACTTATGGTGCAATAATTGGTGTCACCAATATTGATCTTGCCCTGAAAGTTTATTCAGGTATTCTGGGATACGACCATGTTGAATATGACGAAACCGGCGAATTTGGCGATTTGTATAAAATTCCGGGCGGAACTGGAAAATTCCGGCGCATCTTGCTCAGTCATAGCTTAAAACGTACCGGAGGCTTCAGCCGTTTATTCGGAGAGAGTAAGATTGAATTGATACAGGCGTTGGACCGCAAGCCGGAGTACATTTTCAAAAACAGGCTCTGGGGTGACCTGGGATTCATCCATTTGTGCTTTGATATTCAGGGAATGAAAGAGCTGAAAAAAGAATGCACCGAAAAGGGATTTCCGTTTACCGTGGATAGTGAGGTTAAATCAGGAGAATCATTTGACATGGGAGAAGCAGCCGGTCATTTCAGCTATATTGAAGATCCTGACGGTACTCTGATCGAGTTTGTCGAAACGCACCGGGTTCCTATTCTGAAAAAGCTGGGAATCTCAATCAATATGACCAAACGCGATCCACTGAAGAACCTGCCTGATTGGCTCGTGAAGGGGATGAGGTTTAACAGGTTCAAAGGTTGACTTCTGTAGAGACGGATAATTATCCGTCTCTACTCGTAAAAGTGCATCTCATCGAGGTACTGCCAGGTGAGCTCGGGCATAAAGAACCGGACATCTTTCCCCTCCTTGATCGATTGGCGGATAAAGCTGGATGAGATTTCCATCATAGGAGCGTTGACGAGGGTGATGGAGGGATGATTGATCAGAGAGGTTAGGGGGTTAGGGGTTAGATGGTTAGGTGCATAATTCGGTCGGGGGTAGACTAGTATTTTATAGTTCGCGAGGATCTGTCCGGAGTTTTTCCATTTGTGAAAGTCGGGCAGCTGATCGGAGCCCATGATGAAGATAAATTGATTTTCAGGGTACTTGTTTTCAAGAAAAGTGAGGGTGTCGATTGTATAGGAAGGCTTAGGGAGGCGGAATTCAACAGAACTGACCCTGAACCCGGGATAATCTCCGATAGCCCTTGTCAGCATTTCAAGCCGGTGGTAATCGGGAAGCAGATCCTGATCCACTTTGAACGGATTCAGTGGACTGATCACAAACCAAACCTGATCAAGCTCCACGAATTCAGCCAGGTAATTGGCTATCATCAGATGACCGTTATGGATCGGATTGAATGATCCGAAAAAAAGTCCGATTTTTTTACCTGCCATCGAGAAATTTTCTTACCAATTTTTCTGCTTTTGCCAGTGCATCCTGCAATCTGTCATTGACAATAATAACATCGAATTCCGAAGCCCTGTCCATTTCGATTTTTGTTTTGGCCAGCCTTAACCGGATTTTCTCAGGCTGATCGGTTGCCCGCTTTTCCAGGCGTTCCTTTAATGCTTCGACCGATGGTGGACTGATAAAAATAGCCATTGCCTGATCTTTGTATATCTTTTTGATATTCAGTCCCCCCACTACATCGACGTCGAACAGTACCTGATGTCCGTTTGCTTGTATCCGGTCGATCTCGGATTTCAGGGTTCCATAAAAATGGCCAGGGTAAACCTCTTCCCATTCCATCAAATCGCCGGCCTTCACGCGCCGGCAAAACTCCCCGGCAGAAAGAAAATAGTAATCCTTGCCGTCCACCTCACCCGGCCGCATCGTCCGGCTGCAAGCCGAGACGGAGAATTCGAGGCCCAATCCGGCATTCAGAAGATGACGGGCTATGGTAGTTTTGCCGGCTCCCGAAGGAGCTGCAAGAATTATATACTTCCGGTCTTTTGGCATAGTTATTAAATTAAGGCTCAAGGCTCAAGTAAGGCTCAAGGCTCAAGGCTCAAGGCTCAAGTAAGTTTAATGGGAAATATCTTAAGGAAAAAGGCTTCTTGTCGCTTACTTTAGCTGCTATTATTGACTTTTTTCTCATCCTTTTTTTCTTAATACTTACTTGAGCCTTGCGCTTTGAGCCTTGAGCCTTTATTTTTGCACCTTGAGCCTTATAATACGTTCATCGATTGTTCTTTCAGCTTCTCGAGTTCGTCCTTCATCTCAACGACAATGCGCTGTATATCAGAATCATTGGCTTTCGATCCGATAGTGTTGATCTCCCGGCCAATTTCCTGGGAGATAAATCCCAGTTTACGGCCCGGTGCTTCTTCGGTATTCAGCGTTTCAATGAAATAATCGCAATGGTTGCCTAAACGCACCATTTCTTCGTTAATATCCAGTTTTTCAATGTAATAGATCAGTTCCTGCTCCAAGCGGTTCTGATCAACCTTGATCCGCTCATTAATATCTTTCAGCGCAGCGCTCATGCGTTCGCGCAGTCGATCAATCCGGTTTTTTTCAATAGCCCTGATACGGGTGACACTTTCCAGAATTTTCTGGATTCTCGTTTTAAAGTCATCCTCAATCGACCGGCCTTCCTGCAAACGGAACTCTTCAACCTGACCGATGCATTGCTGAATGGTACCGAACAATTTTGTCCATTCATCTTCATCAAAATCCTGCTTGTCGACTTTAATCACATCAGGAAGCCTCATTACCAGCGGAAGCAAAATATCATTTCCCGGCATTTGCAGGGCAGGTTCCAGGTGTTTTAACTGCTCGAGATAATCCAGGATAATAGCCTGATTGAGCGAAACATTACGCTCATTTCCTGAAGATTCAAACCATACGCTGACTTCTATTTTACCTCGCTGCAGGGTTCGGTTAACCTCATTTCTTACCTGGTTTTCTCCTTCCCTGTATAGAGCAGGTAATTTGAGGTACAGATCTGCCTGCTTGCTGTTCAAACACTTAATCTCCACATTTACCGTCCTGTTGCCCAGGTCAGCAGCCACTTTACCGAATCCGGTCATCGATCTTATCATAACTTATAATAGAATTTACTACAAAGTTAACAGAATGAGCCAATTCAGTTGTTAGGGAGGGATGATTAACTTTGGCAAGTGAATTGTTACCGGAAATAAAACGCATCGCCATGAGAAAGATATTGTATCTGTTGATTATAATCGCGGGAGTCACTCTCCTGGCAACTCCTATCTCACATATGACGATCGATAAAAAAATCTGGATGAGGATTGATTCCTTGGAGTCTGAGGGTTTATACCGGTCGGCTCTCCAGCTGACGGAACAGGTCTATTTTCAGGCAAAGGAACAGGCAGATCCGGAGACAGAAATTAAGGCCTTGATTTACAGGTTAAAGTATATTCAGGAACTCGAGGAGGATGGTCAGCTGGCAGCAATCACCGCACTTGAAAAAGAGTTGCCCGATGAGCGGCTGGTTCAGGGTTCGTTAAAATACAGTATGCTGGCCGAATTATACTATCGGTATTATTCGGCAAACCGCTGGCAGATCAGCCAGAATCCAATGGAAGATAAAGGCGCTGATCAGCCGATGAAAAACTGGTCGCCCGAACGGTTTTATCGTATTATTCTGGATCAGTATGAATTATCATTGCGTAAAGAGGAGCAATTGGCTAAGGTCAGGGTTGGATCTCTACCCGGTTTGTGGACAGGCAACCTGGCTGATACGCTCAATAAACCAAGTTTGCATGATGTGTTGATCAGCCGGGCGCTCGATTTTCTGCAAAATGCCGGAGAATTTTCCTTGTCCTCACTGAAACCTGCAGTTTTCTGCTCACCGGAACTTTTTAGTGATCCCTCCCGATTCGTCAAGGCAGTTCCGGAATCTGAAGCATCCGGAAGCAATCCTTATTACAGGGCGCTGAAATGGTACAGCTCCTGGCTGGAAAAAACAGAAAAATGGTCGCTGGTTGCGGCTGATCTTCAGCGTTTGCGCTATGTGCATGAACAATCATGCAATCAGTTCCGCGATAGCCTTTATGAATCGGGTCTGTTGCGATGGTCAGTGCAATTAGTCAGGGATAGTGCCAATGCAACTGTTTATGAAGCTCTTGCACAATATCATCTCGATCGCGGCAGTATGTTTCAGATCAACGAACCCGATACCGCGAAATATAAGCTGGAACGCAAGCTTGCCGCCGGCTGGCTGACAAAATCAAAGGAATGGGCAGCGACCCTGGCCGGGAAGAGGTGTCAGAACCTTCTTAATAGCCTGATGAAACCTGAATTATCGGTTCAGTCAGAGGCCTGCCAGATCCCCTTGTATACTTTTCCGGTAAGCGTTGAATACCGGAATCTTGCAAACCTGCATTATCGGATTGTTAGGATGAATGCTTTATTCTGGTATTCGGATTGGAATGATCTCGAATTAACGGAAAAGCTCAGCCGGATAAATGGATTAAAGGTTATCACCACCGGAAAGATTGCCCTGCCTGATGATGGAAATCTGAACCCGCACAGGGCAAATGTACTTATCGATCCACTGCCGGCAGGGTTCTATTTGATGCTGTTTTCTAATCAGGAAGAAAACTTATCCTCAGAAAGGCTGATTGTTACCGTGCCCATATCGGTTACCAGAACAACATTGGTAACCCGTCAGGGTAATTCAAAAGGGAGAGATTTCTATTTCCGCGACCGTGACAACGGATCGCCTTTAACCAACCTTTTTGTGGTTCCCTGGTATAGTTTATATGACCAGGAATCCAGGCGATCGATTTTAGAAAAGGGAGTTAAAAAGAGTTCCGGAGCAGAAGGTTTTCTGGAAATACCTGATGGAGGCCCTGGACGCGATGACCCTTCACCAAAGGCCTACCGGTTGGAAATCATTGATAAAAAGGATACCCTGGTTACCCGTGAATTGTTTTATCCGGGTTATAATCAGAGAAAAGCGGTGGCAAGGACGAGCCTCGTGCTTTATACCGACCGGAGTCTTTATAAACCCGGTGACGAAGCCTGTTTCCGTGGTGTACTCATTGATTATATTGGTGATTCGATGGCCATTCACCGGACAGACTCCATTGCATTAACCTTACAGGATCCGCGCTATCAGGTTGTTAGTCAATTAGTTTTGCCGGTGGATTCACTGGGTGTCTTTGCCGGATCAATCAAGCTCCCCTATAAAGGCCTTACCGGCTCCTACCTGATACAATCCAAATTTGGTCAGGCTGCCATACGGATGGAACAGTACAGAAGGCCCGCATTCTCCATCAGGATCATTCGTGGGCCTGAAATTTTCCATCCAGGAGAAACCATGCAGATATCCGGAACAGTTACCGCCCTATCCGGCGAGCCCGTATCCGGAGCGGATATAATAGCCAATGTTGATCTTCAGCCGCTTTACGGACCCCGGAGATGGTCACCTTTTACCGGTCAGAAAATCAGGATCACAACGGTTAAAACAACTACCGATGGGGAAGGCAGGTTTACCTGCAGATGGGTTTCAATACCCGAAGGCAGCAGTCCTTTCGGAAACGGCTCCATGATCCGGTACACGGTTAATGTAAAGGCAACCGACCTGAACGGTGAATCTCATCAGGAGGAAACCCTGATTGATTGCGGCAAGGGAACTATCGGCCTCTCCCTTAACGTACCCGACAAGATTTTATCCACTGATACCCTGAACGGTAAGATTGGGGCTGTATGTACCGATGGGCGTGCCTTAAAGGTTCCTTTTAAGCTGAAGATCAGTAAGTTAAAAGATCCAATCCGGACCTGGATTGAACCGGTTCTGCCTAAGCCTGATCGTTTTACCGTGACCATGAATGAATGGCAAAAAAAGATAACAGGACTCCCCTATAAAAACGAGCATCAGCCCTCGGCATGGGCAATTACCGGGGTTACTATCGAAACCGCTTACCCGAATGATACTATAACAAACATTGTGATTCCACCTGACGGAAAATGGCAAAAAGGATGGTATAAGGTCGAACTTATTCCAGTTGATCCATTGATGTGCAAAACTGCAACAAAGTACCTTTATGTTGAAGATCCTCATCCTTTAAGGATAGATGATGGTCTATCTTTGTATGCTCAAACCTCTCAGCTGGAGATAAAGCCTGGCCAGACATTGGAATTGAACTTTGCTTCGAACAAGCAAGGGTTTTTATTGGTGGAACTCCGGAAATTCAGAGGCACTCCTATAACAGGCTGGTATCCATCCGATAAAAAAACGGACAAGCTGACCTGGAAGGTTACATCTGATTGGCAGGGCGGTGCCGTAATACACGTAATAATAGTTCGCTCGAACCGGGTTTATGAGAAAAATATCCTGATTTCGATTCCCTGGGAAAATTCAAAATTAAGTATTTCCGGATTTGAGAAACTGAATACCGTTAAGCCAGGCGACAGTGTAACGGTAAATCTGATGATTAAGGATGAGAAAGGAGCCCCAGTCCGGGCCTCAGCCGGAGTCACTATATATGATGCTTCGCTTGACCTGATAGCTCTTCACATTTGGCCACCGATCCACAGGCCATCCTACGTTGGCGGACCTTCTTTTGAAGCAATGAATTCCGGACTCTCCGATTCTTATGCGTTGGTTGAACCGGTTGTAAACTGGGTAGATGTGACTTATATTGAGCCTATTGCATTAAATTGGTTTGGTCTTGGATATTATGGAATCAGCCGGATGGATGCGCCGATGATGAAGATGGCCATGGCACAACCCGAAGCCGCAAGGGGAGGGGTGAACCGGGAGAGTGTTAAGAACGAAAAGACCGTTGAGGACGTTGTAGGGGAGAACCTGCGGTCGCCCGTTACGGACGTCGAGGAGGTTAAGGCAGAGAATGGGGCGATTATTATCAGGAGTGATTTTAGGGAGACAGCGATTTTTGAAGGTAATATTCTGACCGATAACAATGGCATGGCAGAGATTAATTTCAAGGTTCCTGAAGTATTTACCGAATGGAAGGTTTTGGCAACAGGCCATGATCGTAATCTGGCTTTTGGAAACCTGGAGCATCATTTCAGATCCGCTAAAGATCTGATGCTGAAATCCAATTTCCCGGAATTCATGCGAAAGGGTGACACCGTGGAACTGGCTGCCCGTCTCGGTTGGTATGGAAAAGGTCCGGTTGAAACTTTCACTTCACTGATACTGTCAGATACATCAGGTAAAGTGTTAAGAAGTTATCCGGATGTGAATTCAAAATTATCGCCGGGCGCGGCAGTTCCTTTTTCCTGGCAATTCACCGCTGAAAAAAGTGAACCATTCAGCTACCTGATTCAATCTTCATCAGCAGGACCTTCGGATGGATTAAAGGATACCATAAAAGTACTTCCGGATGAAGTACAATTATGGAATGCGCAGCCATTTTTCTTTTCCAAACCCGGCAAGAAACAACTGAAAATTGAAGGGGAGCCGATGGAGGCCGTATTTGAAGTAACTACCACTCCTGCCTGGCAAATCCTTCAATCGCTGCCGGTGGTCACAAAGCAGGAGCGCGACTGTTCAGAGTACTGGTTCAGCCGGCTATACCTGGCTTGTCTGGCCGGGAACATCGCCGATAAATATCCGGAAGTGGCAGGAAAGTTTTTAAGTGATTCTGTACCGGAGACCCAGAAGGACAGAATCCTTCAGATCCGTGAATGGATGAATAGCGATACCCGGGGGCGTGAGCTGGCCTATGTTCTTGAAAAACTCTCGAATCTTCAGAACCAGGATGGTACCTGGCCCTGGTTCAAGGGGATGGGCATTGATTTATTTATGACACAGCAGGTTATCGCCGGATTCGGAGAGATGAAAGCCTGGGGCGTATTTGATGTCACGAATACTCAGAGGGGTAATTACATGGTAACGCAGGCCATCGAAGCCATGGACAAATGGTTGTACCGGCAGTTTCGGGAGGTGATCAGGCTAGATTCGGTTCATCCTCTAAAAGTTCAGCTTAATCCGATGATCATTCATTACCTCTACGCACGAAGTTTCTTTCCCGGATTAACGCTGGCTCCGGCGAATGAAATTGCATGGATGCATTTCACCGACCGGATTCCGTTGGAATGGACACAGCATGATCCCGGCCTGCAGGCACTCATGGGTATCACCAGTGTTCAACTTGGACGGATGGCGAATGCAATGCCCATATATAAATCCCTGCGTGAGCGGGCAATGGTTGATGAACAATGGGGAATGTACTGGCCGCGTAAAGGGTATGGCTCATCCTGGTTCCAATGGGATCTGTGGATGCAAAGCCGGATGATCGAATTGTTTGCGGTCATCGAGGAGGGACGCAAAGATTTGGATCAGTTGAAGTTATATCTTATTCATCAGAAGCGTGGAAGAGATTGGGGTAACGGCATGGTTGCTGCATGGGCTTCAAAATCATTGCTCTTTTATGGCACCAATTTGTCCATTAAGCCCGCATCCGTCGGAATGACCTGGGGGGGTGAAAAGTATTCCCCTTTAAGGATTAAAACAGGCAGTATGGGTGTAACCGGATATTACCGGTTTGAATGGAAAAAGGCAGAGGAAATGCCAAAATCCCGTTCGATGGAGGTTACGCAAACTGAAAGCGGCCCGGCCTGGGGTACCTTGTTTACCCTGAATAATTACCAGCTGGATAAACTTTCCGCAACAAGCGGTCCACTGAATATTTCGCGTGAGGTAATGATCCGCGATGAACGCGGCAGCTGGTCTCAGATTCAGAAAGGCCAATCGGTTCCTGCCGGCGATGTGATCCGGATCCGCTTAACCATAAAATCCGACCGTGAACTCAGTTATATAGAAATCAAGGATAACCTGGGAACCGGGTTCATGCCGGTTCGGATTTTATCAGGTTACCAATACCGGGCCGGATTATCTTATTATCAATCGCGTGAGCCGGAATCATTGGTGTGTTATGTATCGCAATTGCCTAAAGGAGTTAATTCCATAGAATATCAGGCAGTTGTGGAACAGGCAGGCCGTTATTTCGGCGGTTATGCCACCGCAACCAGCTTGTACGCACCGGAATTCAGGGCCTGGTCAGATTCCTTCAGGATCCATGCGAAACGCTAAAGGTCGACCGGTTCGAGTTCCATAGTAAAATGCCGCATAATTGGCGCTTCCCGGGTTAACCGGTAGCCTCTGCGGATTTTTTGCGAGGCTTCCAATACAATGCTGGCGGTGGCAGCAGCATACTCCATGTGGTTATTGGTATAAGCACGCCGGGGAATTGCCAGACGAACCAACTCCAGTGCCGGGTACCGGTTTTCCCGGGTAACCGGATCACGGTCGGCCATGAGCGAACCGATCTCAGCGGAACGAATACCGCCGGCTTTATACAATTCAACGACCAGAGTTTGACCGGGAAACTCCTCCCGCGGAATATGGGGAAAGAATCTTAAGGCATCGATAAAGATAGCGTGACCGCCAAATGGCTCCTGTATGGGAATTCCATAGCTTTTCAACTTTTCTCCAAGAAAGGCTACCTGAGAAATCCGGGATTCAAGATAATCAAATTCAGTAGCCTCACGCAGACCCTGGGCCAATGCAGCCATATCGCGCCCTGCCTGTCCTCCATAAGTCAGAAAGCCTTCAAACAGGATGTTAAACATCGAAGCTTCCTGGTATATCTCTTTGCTCTTCAATGCAATAAATCCTCCGATATTGACAATGCCATCTTTTTTAGCCGACATGGTAGCTCCGTCAAAAAGAGAAAACATTTCCAGCACGATGGCCTTGATCGATTGATCCTGGTAACCTTCTTCACGGGTTTTGATAAAGTAGGCATTCTCGGCAAATCTTGCGGCGTCGATAATTAAGAGTTTTCCATACCGGTCGGCCAGATTCCGGACCCGCCTGACGTTATCCATCGAAACCGGCTGTCCGCCCGCCGTATTGCAGGTGGCAGTGATCAGAATAAACGACACCCGATCGGCGGATTGTTCCAATATCGACTCCAATTTACTGATATTAACATTTCCTTTGAAGGGATGAGGTTTAGTGGTATCATTTGCCTCATCAATGGTACAATCAACAGCAAATGCCTTCCGGAATTCGATGTGTCCCTTTGTAGTATCAAAATGGGCATTCCCGGGAACCAGTTGCCCTTCCTTGACCAATACCGAAAAAAGTACATTCTCTGCGGCACGTCCCTGGTGCGTTGGCAGCAAATATTCAAAGCCGGTGAGCTCCCGTATCGTGTCTTTGAGTTCATAGAACGACCGGGATCCTGCATAGGATTCATCACCCGACATGATGGCCGCCCACTGCCGGTCGCTCATCGCCCCCATACCGGAATCAGTCAGAAAATCAATAAATACCTGATCGCTCTTCAGGTTGAAGATATTATACCGTGCCTCGCTGATCCAACTTTCACGCTGCTCGCGTGTACTGCGGTATAGAGGCTCAATCATTTTAATTTTATAGGGTTCACAGAATGGTAGCATAGCAGAAAGGTTTAATAACGTAAATGTTTGATATAATATAGGTTATTTGCCAGCGGTTGTCTGTTGTCTGTTACCGGGCGTCAATAAGCCCCGATAACTGATAACCGATAACCGACAACTGATAACTTCTGCGGAAGGAATCCCGTTCCTTCAGGTTGCGAAATACCTGGTCGGCTAAAATAGATATGACCTTGGATGCGTTCATATGAGGATGCAAATTTCGAAAATTAATCGGATAAGTTATTGCCATTTATGATTAATTGGGTGTTGCTTTTGTATTTTTGCAGACTGACCAGAAAATTTAGAAAAGATGAAAAAGTTTACCCTGGTTCTGATTTTTATATCCGCATTGATGCCTGCCAATTCTCTTATCGCGCAGGTTGGCGAAAAAATTGCTATCAAAAAGGATACCCTTAATGTTTCGCGTGATTCCATAATCCGGCTGATCAGGATTAAGGATTCCCTATTGCTCATGAAACGGTATGATTCCATAAACATGTCAAACCTTATTGTCAGGTTGGAGTACAACCGTGATTCCCTCAATGCAGCACTGAGCCAATCCATTTACCGGCAGAAGGTGGATTCTGCTGAGCGGATGCGTGGCTATCTGAATTACCGTGATTATAATCGCCGCTCGCGTCAGGACCTTTATAACCCGATCGGAATTATCGAGAAGGATTCCATCAGAAGTTCAATGAAAGAAATTGTTGATCTCGTTTTTGATGATACCGCTTATACGCCCAGGCCTCAGGTTTTGCGATCTTCCATGGACCGGCTGGTTTATCATCTCGCTAATGATTCTATTTATTTCAGGATCGTGAATGCCAATCAGGACACGATCCCTTTTGTACTTAAAAAAAATAAGGTTGATTCCACAGCCTTTTTTGTGATGAACAGTAAAAAGGATTCTGCCAAACTTTTTATGCGCAGTCTTGACAAGAATACTTTATACATGTGGGTTGGAGACGATCTGACGCTTAAGCATTTACTGAAAAAGCCAGGTCCTCCTGAGGGGATTGGCATCAACTGGCAGGACCCGAATAAACTGCGCATTCCCCGCCGTGTGGTTCCGGTTCCGGTACCTAAACTTTGGGTTCTGAGATCAGAATTAGCCTTGATGGTAAACCAGGTGTCTTATGCAAATTGGGCCAAAGGGGGTAATAATAATATCACCTTCACAACAGACCTAAAAGCGTCGGCTAATTATGCAAGTGGGAATATTAAGTGGGAAAATTCTTGCTGGTTTGTTTATGGAGTCCAAAAAGCCGAGCTTATGAATATCCGTAAAAACCAGGACCGCATCAATTTGGTATCCAACCTGTCGCATAAGGCATTTAAAAATTTCGACTATACCTTGGGGTTATCGTTAGAAACACAGTGGTTTAAAGGATTTGCCTATCCCAATGATTCGGTTCCGGTATCAAAATTCTTTGCCCCGGCTGATCTAAAGCTTAACCTGGGGATGACCTACAAACCTAACCAGAAACTTACGATTACCATGTCTCCGCTTGCGGGTAGCCAAAGGTTTGTGTTGGATACCGCAATGATCGACCAAACGAGGTGGGGATTGTTACCCGGCAAAAGAATGCTGGCGCAGTTGGGAGCCAGGGTGGTCATCAGTCATAGTATGGTTCTGGTTAAGAATGTCACGATGGACAATTACCTGGATTTATTCTCAAACTACATCGACCACCCCGAGAAGGTCAATTTCGACTGGCGTTTAAATCTCAACCTCAGGATCAACAGGTTTATCAGCACGACAATTAAAACGGAGTTGATTTATGATAATAAAGTGATGATACCCATTTATGAAACCAGGAATGGTACAAAAGTGAAAATTGGAGAGGGAAAGCGCATTCAGTTTAATGAATTTCTTGGAGTGACCTTCAGGTATATTATTTAATAATCAGATATATAAACCGATAATCAAACACAGGGCAAACACCACACTGGCTAGTCCGTTGGTCGTACCAAACGCCCTGTTAACCCTGGTCAGATCATTTGGTTTAACGATGAGATGCTGGTAAAACAGCAATATGGTAAAGATTGCGCTTCCTATCCAGTACATCAGGCCGAATCCGGCAACGATTCCGGTGATTACGACCAGCATAAATGTTATGATATGAAGGATCGTTGAGATTATCAGTGCATTCCGGATACCGACTTTAGAAGGAATCGAGAAAAATCCGTTTGATTTGTCGAAATGCTGATCCTGTAGAGCGTAAATAATATCAAATCCACCTACCCAGGTTAAAACAATACCGGAAAACATCAGCGGTAACCAATGGAATTGAGCGGTGATCGCAATATAGGCGCCAATCGGTGCGATCGCCAGCCCGAGTCCGAGTATCAAATGGCACAACCAGGTAAAGCGTTTTGTATAGCTGTATCCCAGAATGATTAATACGGCAAGCGGAGAAAGTTTAAGACAGAGTGGATTGATAAGTCCTGCCACCAAAATAAACAGAGAAGCATTGATAACGGAAAAGGCGAGTGCTGCTTTACCCTTGATAATTCCTTTAGGGATTTCCCTGTGCGCGGTTCTGGGATTTTTTTCGTCGATATAGCGGTCGGCCCAACGATTAAACCCCATCGCAGCATTGCGGGCAAGAACCATGCACCCAATGCAGAGGATTAATGTGATCCAGTTGAAAGGATAACCGCTAAAGCGGATAGCCAGAAAGAAACCGATCAGGGCAAAAGGCATTGCAAAGATCGTGTGGCTGAAAACAACAAGTGAGAAGTAATCTTTTATCCTGGCCATAATCTGATAATTGCTGCGAAAATAGTGATTCAGCCGATTCTATCATAGTCGGGGGCTTTTAGTACTTTTGCAGACATGGTGAAAATGGTAGTGACTGACTTCGATGGGACGCTGCTGAATAGTGATCAGCAGGTGAGTTCTGAAGATTTTAATACTTTGGTTTATCTGGGTAAGCAGGAAGTAATTCGTGTGATTGCCACGGGGCGTTCACCTTTTTCTTTCCAAAGGATGATGCCTGCCGATTTTCCGATCGATTACCTGATTTTCAGTTCAGGTGCCGGAATTATGGATTATCATACAAAGGAGATCCTTTATTCGTTGAACCTGCCGGAAAAGCTCGTTCATAGAATAGCAATCAGGCTTCGTGACCTGGGTGTGACTTTTAAAGTTTTGGCTGCTGTACCGGAGAACCATCATTACGTATATTATCAGAATGGGGAATTGCATCCGGATTTTGTGCGCCGGATGGAAACATACCGGGGATACGAAAAGCCGATCTCTTTTGATCCGCCTAATTTCGGGGAAGCCTGTCAGTTTTTGATAATTCTGCCTCCTGATCCAGCCAGGTACGAAGAGCTGAAATCTTTATGCGATGGGGTTAAAGTGATACGCGCAACTTCGCCAATTGATCATCAATCCATCTGGATGGAGATTTATCATCAGGATGTATCAAAGGGCAATGCGGTTGAATATTTATGCAACATGCATCAAATCAGGCATGTTGAAGTAGTGGGGATTGGAAATGATTATAACGATACCGATCTTTTAGATTTCGTGGGCCGGCCTTTCGTTGTGGCTAATGCGCCGGAAGAGCTGAAGGCAATTTACAAGCAGGTGGCTTCCAATGATGAAAGCGGTTTTTCGGGGGCCGTTCAAGTAGCGTTGGAGTAGCGTGACGGGGTCCCGGCCCCCCGCCTCCGCGGGGGCAGGCTTTCGCCGGGATGACAAGTGCTCCAAACGGCCTTACCTGAGCACCGCGCCCAACTGCTTCTCAAATGCGATCCTCAGTTTCTCCATTACCTGTTCGATCTGTTTATCGGTCAAAGTTTTGTTTTCGTCCTGGAGTATGAAACTGACAGCCAGCGACTTTTTATCAGATCCAAGTTTTTCGCTCGTATAGACATCAAAAATATTGACCTCTTTAAGTAATTTACGTTCAACAAGACAGGCCAGTGATCGAATGTGCTCGTAACGGATGGAATTGTCCACTACCAGGGCAAGATCCCTTCGAACCAGCGGGTATTTGGCAAGTTCCTGAAATTTCACGTTCAACTGAACTTTACGGAGGATAATATCCCAGTTTAATTCAGCATACCAAACAGCCTGTCCGATTTCAAACGGAGCCAGCAGACCAGGATGAACCTGTCCCATCTTAATGCAAACGGATTTGCCATATTTACAGGTGATACCTAATGCAAACCGTTCATCGGCTTTTTCTTCAATCTCAAACTCGTCCGGATTGATACCCAGTCTTTGAAGGATCCGGAAAGCCACGGATTTGAGGTCGAAGAAAGTGGTGTCGGGACTTTTACCGGACCAATGCTCCGGATTTTTTTTGCCGGTCAGGAACAACGACAGGAACCGGGTTTCATGATAACTCTCTGCCAATAAGCGATTATTCCCGGTTTTTAATTCATAGATATTGCCAAATTCATAAAACTTCAGATCGAAATTTTTGAATTTCATATTGTTGGTGAGAGCTTCCAAACCACCGAATAACAGTGTTCTGCGCAATGAATTGAGATCGTTGCTGAGAGGGTTTAAAAGTTTAACCCCGGATGCTGAAGGATAAGTATCCAGTTTTTCGTAATAGGATGAGCGGGTTAGGGAATTGGCCATCATCTCATTGAATCCTTGCGCAGTAAGTTGCTCGGAAATAAGGTTTTCAAGCTTTTCCGGATCCGGGGCATAGGAGAGGATAGAGGGTACCTGTTCGGTTAGGCCTACATTGTTATATCCGTAAATTCTCAGGATTTCTTCAATAACATCAACTTCGCGGAGGACATCTACGCGATAGGTGGCAACGGCCAGTTGTAGTGAGGTTTCGGTTTCCTGAATGATCTCGATATCCAGCGATTTCAGAATTTTCTTCACTTCATCCCGGTCAATTTTGATCCCGATCAGCCGGTCGAGATTTGCCCATTTCAGTACTACAGGATAGGGATTAACCGGATTGGGATAAACATCGACAACATCCGAGGCGATTTGACCTCCGGCGATCTCGCAGATCAGGACTGCTGCTCTTTTCAGGGCATAAACCGTTGCATTGGGATCGGTGCCTCTTTCAAACCGGAAGGATGAATCGGTATAGATCAGGTGCCGTTTACTGGTTTTCCTGACCCATAAGGAGTTGAAACAGGCTGATTCGAGGAAAATCTTTGTAGTTGAATTGGTTAAGCCGGCATGAAGTCCGCCGAAAATCCCGGCAATGCACATTCCTTCCTGCTCGTTGCAAATCATCAGGTCACCGGCATTTAGCTTTCTTTCCTCCTCATCCAGAGTGATAAAAACGGTACCCTCTGGCAATGTCTTGACGATAATTTTATTGCCGGTAATAAATTCCGCATCGAAGGCATGCAGGGGCTGACCGGTCTCATGGAGAACAAAGTTGGTGATATCTACCACATTATTGATCGGATTCATACCAATGCTTTGAATCCTGTTTTTAAGCCATTGGGGTGATTCAGTAATTTTTACATGGGTGAGAGATATTCCTGAATAGCGGATGCATGCTTCGGGGTTGGTGATTTCAACTGAAATATCGAGCGTGTCGGTTTTCTCAGGCAGTTTGGCCAACGGTTTACGGAGAGTGACATTTCTCTCGAACCCCAATACAGCCTTGAGTTCGCGGGCAACGCCAAAATGGGAGGCGCTGTCAATGCGGTTAGGGGTGAGTCCGATTTCGAAAATATGATCCGATTCAATTTCAAATAGATCAGCAACTACCGTGCCTGCCGGTATTGATGAATCCAGAATCATGATGCCGGAATGATTTTTACCCAAACCGATTTCATCCTCTGCGCAAATCATGCCTTCGGATTCCTCTCCTCTGATATTAGCTTTACGTATGGTTATCGGCTCGGCTGAACCATAAAGCGTACAACCGACGGGAGCCACGATTACCTTTTGTCCGGCTGCCACATTAGGGGCACCGCAAACAATCGGCAGCGGATTCGATGCTCCGATATCGACCATGGTCAGGCTCAGTTTATCTGCCTGCGGATGAGGGGTGCAGGTGAGCACTTCACCAACTACCAGGCCACGCAAGCTTCCCGGGACAGACTCAAATGGTTCCTGGGCTTCAACCTCCAATCCGATGCTGGTCAGGATATCAGCAGTTTCTTCTTTGGTTATATCCAGATTGATATAGGAACGCAGCCAATTGTACGATATCTTCATAACAGAAATGATTAGGAGGTGTAAAAATAGGAAAAATCCGGATTGGGAATCCGGATTTTCACTAACCTAAAACCTAACCTATGAAATGATCCAGAGTGGATCCTTACAGAAATGTGATTCTTTAACCCATTCTGCTGATTACTTTAAACTGTCCCCACAGAGAGCAGTAATGGAACGTTGTTACATGAATAACAGTGTTATATAAATCACATGGCAAATGTATGAATGATTTTAAATTCAGCAAACACATTTATATAAATTGCCGAGCTTTTTTTATCAACTATAGCTTTTGATGGTTCGGATATTAAAAGTTGTATTTTTGACCCGCTTATTTTATAAAAACAGCATGACGAAAATTATTAAAGGGTTAATTTTCACGTTTATATGTTTGATTCCGATTGGCGGTTGCCGGGCTCAGAATTCAGCAGCCATCACATCGGGCGAGCTCAGAAAACATGTGGAATACCTGGCTTCCCAGGAATTGGCAGGCCGATATCCCGGAACGCCGGGAGATCTCATGGCCGCGATTTATATCCGGAATTGTTTCAGGGAATATGGATTGACCCAGTTACCTGAAAATGGGTTTCAGGCATTCCAGGTAACCACCGGTGTAAAAAAGGGTACAGCAAACGCATTTTCTATTAACGGACAATCAGCGGTGGCTGAAAAAGATTTTACCCCGGTTTCAATCAGCGATAATGGGAAAGTGAATGCATCAATTGTTTTCCTTGGATATGGATTCAGGATAAAATCTGATACACTCAACTGGGATGATTATGCAGGAATAGATGTCAAAGGGAAAATCGGATTGATCTTGCTGGGTGCACCGGAACCACCAAAAGGTTCGGCAACAGACCCGTTCGAAGATTACGGTTCTGTCCGTTTAAAGCTGCTTAACGCCAGGGATGCCGGAGTTGCTGCGGTAATTTTCGTGGCCGGTCCGGCTTATGATGATAAAGATGAGCTTGAATTTGGAACCGTTAAGGAGAGCTCTGCGGGTTTGCCGGTCATCCGGGTCAAACGGGCTTTCATGAACCAGGCTTTATCGGGCCAGAATATGAAGGTGGAAGTGGTTGAAATGCAACTGAATCAGTCGCATCAATCGCTTTCAAAAGATCTCGGCCTGACGGCATCGATCCGGGCTGATATAATTACCCAAACAGCTACCACGCAAAATGTAATTGGCTGGATACAGGCCCGCGACACCGGAGCCCGCCAGGAATGGGTTGTTGTCGGAGCCCACTTTGACCATCTGGGAATGGGCGGTATGGGAAGTAATTCCAGAGTTCAGGATACGGTAGGAGTCCATCCCGGCGCGGATGATAATGCATCAGGAGTAGCTTCGATAATTGAAATGGCCGGTTACCTTTCTTCTATAAAAGATAAACTGCACCGGTCAGTGCTTTTCATTGCTTTTACCGGTGAAGAGATGGGGCTTTTAGGATCGAAATATTTCGTAGCACACAGTCCGGTCCCGCTAAAACGCATATCAGCAATGGTTAATATGGACATGGTGGGTCGCCCCAATGAAGAAAAACGCCTTACCATCAGCGGCACAGGAACAGCTTTGGAGATGGATAGCCTGATTGGACTGGTAAAACCAGGAAAACTGACTTGGGCGAAATCACCCGAAGGTTTTGGTCCGTCGGATCATGCCTCTTTTTATACGGTCGGTATCCCGGTTCTTTTTTTCAGCACCGGTGCACATCTCGATTATCATACCCCGGGTGATACCCCGGATAAACTGGACTACAATAATATGGCCGAAATCGCCGATGAGGTTTCGGAAATTATTCTTTCCATTGCTGATTCACCAAAGGCCCTGACATTTAAAGAGGCGGGTCCGAAAGTATCCGATTCAGGCCGAAGGAAGCTCAAGGTTACGCTCGGAATTATGCCGGATGTTTCTGGTACGGAAAACAATGGTTTGCGTGTTGAGTTCGCAACACCTGGCAAGCCGGCACAATTGGCCGGAATCACCAAAGGCGACCGGATAGTCGGGATCAACGGTTTACCGGTTACCAATATTTATGATTATATGACCCGGCTGCAGTCTTTGAAATTGGGTCAAACCATTTCAGTTGAATTGTTGCGCGGTGATAAGAAAGTAATAGTTTTGGTCCAACTTTAATAATGACTAGTATGAAAAAGACATTTTTGTGGATTCTGGCGGTGATCATTACCCTAAGCGCAGCCATGTACCAGCGTAAAACCGGCCCTACCTATCCCCGGGCTGAAAAGGTGATTCTGGGCGACAGTACATATTCTCTGGAATTGATCCGCACCAGCGGTGCCCGGGATGCCAGAGTCAAACTGCCGGTTAAGGATACCGCGGTGCATGCTTCAGTATATTATAAAAAGCTGGGTATTGCAGAAGACTGGACGAGAGTTGATTTTAAAATGACCAATATAAAGTACCATTCAGCCTTCATGAAAAAGATCATGAGGAAGAAAGATGAAACCACCCTGGCTGCCTATCTGCCTCAGCAACCATCAGCCGGCAAATTAGAGTACTATATCGAATTGGTTAAAAACGGACAAACTGTGGATGTCGCGAAAAACCGTCCGGTGGTAATCCGGTTTAAAGGGGATGTACCGGCCGGAGTTCTGATTCCGCATATTCTTCTTATGTTTCTGGCCATGTTGTTTTCAACCATCGCCGGCTTATTTGCTGCTTTTAAAATCGAACGGTTCCGCCGTTATACGTTATGGACTTTTGTCATTCTGTTCATTGGTGGATTTATCCTCGGACCCTGGGTTCAATGGTATGCATTTGGTGACTGGTGGACCGGTATTCCTTTCGGCTGGGATCTGACCGATAATAAAACCCTGTTTGCCTTTGTATTCTGGGCAGCCGCTCTGTTCGGGATTAAAGGTAAGGGCCGTCCATGGCTGATCATTCTTGCTGCTTTAATGACATTAGTTATTTTCAGTATTCCTCATAGTTTGTTCGGTTCAACCTTGAATTATACCACGGGATCGGTAACTCAAGGCTGATCATATACTGTAAAAATGTCAGGAGTATTTTGGTGGCATGGCCTTTGAAACGGGGAGGCAGGCTAAAACTATTTTACAATATGGAAACTTCAAAGCAGCAAGGTACGATTAATGTAACCTCGGAAAACATCTTTCCGATCATCAAGAAATTTCTCTATTCCGATCATGAAATATTTCTTCGTGAATTGATATCCAATGCAATAGATGCAACTCAAAAGTTGAAAACCCTCGCTTCGGTAGGGGAATTTACCGGTGAGATGGGGGATTTAACCATCCAGGTTATCCTGAATAAGAAGAAAAAGACCCTAACTGTTTCTGACCGGGGCGTCGGAATGACTGCCAAGGAGATCGATAAATTTATCAACGAGATTGCTTTCTCTGGCGCTGAGGAGTTTATGAAGAAATATAAAAAAGATGCCAATGCTATTATTGGACATTTTGGTTTGGGTTTCTATTCCACTTTCATGGTTTCTGATCAGGTTGAAATCATTACAAAGTCATATAAACGGGGCAAAGCAGTCAATTGGTCATGCAAAGGCAATCCCGAATATACTTTGGAAGAAATTGACCGCGAAGATCGCGGAACTGATGTAATACTCCATCTCGATAAGGATTCCTCCGAATTCCTGGAAGAAGACCGTATCCAGGCTCTTTTGAATAAATACAGCCGCTTCCTGCCGATCCCCATCGCCTTTGGAAAGGAAAAGGAATGGAAGAATGGCAAGTATGAAGAGACCGATAAGGATAAAATCATCAATAATACTGAGCCGGCCTGGACAAAAAAGCCGGCCGACCTGACCGATGAGGATTATTCCAAATTTTACAGGGAACTCTATCCGATGTCGGAAGATCCCCTCTTTCATATCCATCTGAATGTTGATTATCCGTTTCATCTGACCGGTATTCTTTATTTTCCGAAAATCCGGAGCAATTATGAAGTTCAGAAGAACAAAATACAACTCTATTCCAACCAGGTTTATGTGACCGATTCCGTTGAAGGAATTGTTCCCGATTTCCTGACCTTGTTGCACGGTGTTCTTGATAGCCCGGATATCCCCTTGAATGTCAGCCGTTCATTCTTGCAATCCGATCAAAATGTTAAAAAAATATCAGCCCATATAACCAAGAAAGTTGCTGACCGTTTGAAAGATATCTTCACCAATGACAGGGAGCAATTTGAACAAAAGTGGGACGACCTGAAATTGTTCATCAATTATGGAATGCTGACCGAGGAGAAGTTCTGGGATAAGGCAAAGGAATTTGCTTTATTGAAGAATACAGAGAGCAAGTACTTCACCTATGATGAATACAAGGAAATTATCAAGGGTAATCAGACAGATAAAAACGGAACTCTGGTTTACCTGTATGCAAATGATAAGGAAGAGCAATTCAGTTTCATCCGTGCAGCAAAGGAAAAAGGATATGATGTTCTTGTGATGGATGGCCAGTTTGATACTCACTTTTTGAACCATCTGGAAGAAAAACTCGAGAAAACACATTTTGTCCGTGTTGATTCAGATGTTATTGATAAACTGATTGATAAGTCGGATAAGAAAGAATCTAAACTCGATAAAACTTTAGAATCCTGGTTAAATCCCGTTTTTAAGAGCCAGGCACCGGGAGAAGGCTATTTTGTAACTTTCGAAGCACTGGATGAAACTGCCCACCCGGTTATAATCACTCAATCGGAATGGAGCCGCAGGATGAAGGAGATGTCAAAATTATCAGGGGGAATGAATTTTTATAAAGATCTTCCGGATAGTTTTAACCTGGTAGTCAATGCTAATCATCCTGTTGTACTTCAGATAGGTGAACAGCTAAAACAAGCTCATGGAGCAGAAGCCATCAAGTTTGATAAAGAAGTGGTCAAAATAAAGGCCGACCAGGAGAGTCTTGAGAAGTTGCTTAAAGGCAAGAAAGAAGAAGAGATCGGACAAGAAGAAAAGGATAAAAGAACTGAGTTGGCCAAACAAATCGAAGAGGCTGAGAAGCAGCGCAATGAAATTCTGGCTGCTTACGGGAAGGAAAATCCTATGATTAAACAGTTGATTGACCTTGCCCTGCTGGCCACCAACCATCTAACGGGCGAGGCTCTCGATGCATTTGTTCAAAGAAGTATCGGTTTGCTCGGGAATCATAATTAAATTGCAAAATGAGAAAACGATTTGCATTTACTGTAGTGGCAATCCTTCTGATTGCAGGGTCGGTTGCACAGTCACAGGTTTTATCCTATGGTGCAAAATTGGGCATGGGATTTCCCGGATTCATTAATGAGGAGATTGCCAGTCAGAGAATTACGCTAACAACTGGACTGGTTGGCAGCTTGAAGATCATCAATGGTATTCAACTCATGACGGAGCTCGGTTATCAGCGTAAGGGGAACAAATTTACCAACCAGGTTTGGGATTCAAAAGGAACAGTAATTGCTGATTCCACCTATCTGGTAAAAACTAATCTTGATTATGTTAATATTCCTCTATATCTGAGGTTTAACCTTGGGGGTACCAGTAAATTCTATATTCAGGCTGGAGGCTATTACGGGTATCTGGTACACGCTAATTTCACCGGACTGCGGTTAGGCGAAATGGTAAAAAAGGTACCGATCAGAGATGGCCTTTACCTTAACGATTTCGGTATCATAGCAGGTGGAGGTATAGAAACTCCTATTCGTCAGGGACTTGGCGTGATTCTGGATATAAAATATCAATATGGGCTGAAAGATCTCAATAAAAATCCGCTCATGATTGGAAATTCCAAGCCCTTAAAGAACAAGGGACTGACTTTGAGTATGGGATTCTATGTAGACATTGAGTAGAGACGCATATTTGCGTCTTTGTAGAGACGCATAATTGCGTCTTCTGAATTATTATTGATACGGCAAGCCCATTTTTTCAAACAATTGCCTGGTTCGCGGGTCTTTTTTAAGTTCCGGGAAGAGCCGGGTAAAATATTTAAAATATAACATAAACCCCTCATGCTTTTCTATTGCCTTTTCAAAATATTGAAATGCATGATCAAATTCTCCCAGTGCCATATAAACTTGGCCCATTTCATAATTACCTACCCATTGGGTGCTTCTCAGGTTTTCCATTTTTCTGAGCACCTCCCGTGCCTTTACTTGTTCTCCCATAAGTACATATAGAAGAGCCAGATAACGCAATGTCAAGGAGGTGCAATTTTGACGAACCGCTATTTCAATTTCAGGAAAAGCTTCTTCGTATCTCTTTAAATACATCAACCCACGTCCAATATGATTATGTCCGCCCCAGAAATTGGGTTCCAATTCAACTAACCTCTTTCCATATTCAATTTCCTTTTCATAATCTCCTGCCATCCAATATATATTTGTTACATTATAATTAATCGATGGAGAAAAGGGATCAAGACTTTTTGCGATTGATCCTTGTTTTAACGCTTCTGTATAATTGCCAAGAAACCCCAGGCATACGGCATATTGCACATGTGCCTCAGCTAGGTTGGGGTTCAGTTCGATAGCTTTTTTTAATTCAATAGTTGCCGCTGCAAAATCCCATTCATTAAGCATTTTTATACTGCCCATTGTTGAATGGCTTTCAGCAATTTCGTCGTCTAACTGAAGGCTATGCTGAATTGCCTGCTTCATTTGTGGAAGACACTTTTCCGGCGGGAGATAATTAAAGATCCATAAAGACAAATAGCTGGATGCCACACCGGCATAGGCTAATGCATAGTCAGGCTCCATTTTGATTGCAGCCTTGAAATAATCAATCGCCTTGTTGCAGTTATCTGCCCCTTCATACTTATTGAGATAAAATCGTCCCTGAAGATATAGTTTATATGCTTCGGGGTTATTGGTGTACTTTTTAAGTACTGCATTCTTCACCGTTCCTAATAACTTGATTTTAATGGCATTCAGGATGGCCAGGGATATGTCATCCTGCAGATCAAAGATGTTTTCCTCCTGCCGGTCATATTTCTCAGACCATAAAGGATATCCATCGGAAACCTTGATAAGCTGTACCGTTATTCGAATTGTTTTTCCGGATTTTCTTATACTGCCTTCCAGGATATGATTCACACCTAGTTGCCCGCCTATCTTGCGCAGGTCCAGATTTTACCCCTTAAATGTAAAAGAAGAAGTGCGCCCCGCCACTTTTAATCCGGGTACCTGGGCCAGCTTGATAATGATATCGTCGCTGACTCCATCACTGAAAAACTCCTGTTCCGGATCATTGCTCATGTTTGCAAATGGGAGCACA